>JAWWAM010000035.1:0-13585 GCA_033721715.1 Marinobacter sp. | reverse complement strand
TCCGGCCATGCGCTGGAGATCCCTTTCCAGGTTGATCTGCTCTTCGAAGGTGTTGCTGGCGCTGGCATGGAGCGCACGCTTAATCAGGGCCAGGCCTTTGGTGGGCTGGGTAGCGAAGTGCCGGGCCAGCTTCATGGTTTCTTCCATGAGCTGGTCGTTGTCCACGCAGCGCCAGATCATGCCCCAATTCTCGGCCTGCTCAGCACCGATCTTCTCTCCCAGCAGTGCCATGCCTTTGGCCCGGGCCATGCCGGCCACGCGGGGCAGTATCCAGGTGCCGCCTGAGTCAGGAACCAGCCCCAGCTTGCAGAATGCCTGAACAAAACTGGCTGAACGGGCTGCCAGCGTAATATCGCAGGCAAGCGCAATGTTGGCGCCGGCGCCGGCAGCGACACCGTTAACGGCGCAGAGGACTGGCAGCGGCAAATCACGCAGGCTGCGCAGCATCGGGTTGTAGTAGTTCTCCAGTGAGGCGCCCAGGTCAGGCACTTCCTGGTCCGGAGAGACGCTGCGGTCAGAGAGGTCCTGCCCGGCACAAAAGCCCCGGCCTGAGCCGGTAATGACCAGTACACGGACAGACTCATCCTTGCGCACGGTGCTGATGGCGTCCCGCATCCGTTCGTGCATCTCGACATTGAAACTGTTCAGGCTGTCCGGACGGTTAAGGGTAAGCAGAGCCACACCCTGATCGATTTCGAGAAGAATGCTCGGTTGAGTCATGGCGTTATCCTGTAAATGAAATGATGGATGGCTTTATGGGGGGATTATCGGCCCGTGAATCGGGGTTTTCGCTTTTCCAGAAATGCATCAAGGCCTTCCTGGCGGTCGGCCGTGCCGGCCAGAACAGTGAAAGCGTGGCGTTCAAAGCGCAGGCCGTCGGCAAGGCTCATGTCACTGGCCTTGCGAACCGATTCCTTGGTGAGGCGAACAGCAATAGGGGCTTTCCGGGCAATGGTGCGGGCAATACCGATGGCTTTTTCAACGGTCAGCTCGGGCTGGCAGGTCTCACTGACGAGGCCTGCCTCAAGGGCGCGTTTGGCATCGATCGGCTCGCCTGTCAGCACCATGCGCATGGCGAGAGATTCGCCAACTTTCCGCACCAGTCTCTGGGTGCCGCCCGCGCCGGGCATGATGCCGAGATTGATTTCCGGCTGGCCAAATCGGGCATTTTCACCGGCAATCAGAATATCCGCGTGCATGGCCAGTTCGCAGCCGCCCCCAAGCGCAAAGCCGTTGACTGCTGCAATGAGAGGCTTGGTGAAGCGAGCTATTCGCTCCCAGTGAGCGATGCGGGGGTCTTCAAGGATACCAACGAGGTCACGACCAGCCATCTCGTTGATATCGGCTCCGGCTGCAAATGCCTTCTGGCTTCCGGTAATTACCACAGCGCGGACTTCCGGGTTGGCTTCTGCGTCATCCAGCGCTCGGGACAGATTGGCCAGCAGTTCGGTATTCAGGGCATTCAATGCCTCGGGGCGGTTCAGTGTAAAGACCTGAACCCCTTGTTCTGGCCCCTCGATGAGCAGGTTGTTGGGCATAAGCGATCCGATGTGGCTTTGTTTTTATCTGGATAATGTCTCAGCCGTGTGAAACCGGATTTGCCCTGAGGCGATATCTCCGTATGAACAGGCTGATTTTCGGATCAGTATATCTGTAAATTGATACCCGTCAAGGTTTGCGAGTTCGACATTTTGTATCACGTTTGAGTTTTATGGCTGAAAACTCTTTAGTGTCTGATAGTTAGGGGTTTTCTTGATTATTGTCCAGACAACAGGTGCCTTTTTTGTACTTTGGTAGCGTTTTATTCCCCTTTTTTCTGTAAAAACATCCCTGATAAGCGGTAAAGTGATGCGGAAAATGAATCAGAATGTGTCGTCACATTCCGGGCTTGTCTGTGAGGGAGAGAAGCATGCCTAGTTACAGTATTGAGGGCATTCAGCCTGTTGTACATCCGACCGCGTACGTTCACCCAGCTGCGATTCTGATCGGGGATGTGTGGATTGGACCTGGCTGCTACGTTGGCCCGGCGGCCTCTCTGCGTGGCGACTTTGGGCGCATCGTGTTGAACGAGGGGGCAAACATTCAGGATACCTGCGTTGCCCACGCGTTTCCGGGCAAGGACGTTGTGGTAGAGAAAGACGGGCACGTGGGCCATGGTGCCATTCTTCACGGCTGTACCGTCGGTGAGGGCGCAATGGTTGGAATGAATGCTGTGATCATGGACGAAGCAGTTATAGCGCCCCGCTCAATTGTTGGCGCCGGGGCCCTGGTTAAAGCCGGCTTTCAATGTGAGCCCGCATCCCTGATTGTCGGCACACCGGCCAGGGTGTTGCGAATGCTGAGTGATGACGAGGTGGCCTGGAAAGCGAAGGGGACTGAAGAGTACCAGAGGCTGACACTGCGCTGCTTCGCGAGCCTGGAGGAGTGTCAGCCACTGGAAGAGGCGGATCCTGATCGGTCGAGAGTTGTTGCTGGCAGTCACCAGCTCAAGCATGAGAGCTGATACGGGCCAGTGGGTCTAGCCCTTGGCCAGTCAGTGCTTCAGGCCGCCAGCTCCGCCTTAAGGGCATCAATTATGATACGGGCAAAGTCTTCGGGAGAGTCTTCCTGAAGGAAATGCCCGCCCCGCAACGTAATATGGGGCTGTCCATGGGCCCCCGGTATGCGCCGCTGCATGTGGCGGTCACCGCCGCGGGTTATGGGGTCGCCGCTGCTGAAGCAGGTGATGAACGGTTTTTTCCATTTTTCCAGAACCCGCCAGGCGGCCTTGTTGGCCTCACTGGAGGGGTCGTCCGCAGACACCGGCACCAGTTTGGGAAAGGCCCGTGCCCCAGCCTTGAATTCGGCGCTGGGGAACGGGGCTTCGTAGGCCGCAATTTCGCCCTTGGTCATGGTTCTTTCTGTTCCCAACTGGACTATCCGGCCCACCGGAAACCAGGGGCTATGGGTGGCAAACGCCTTCCAGAGTGAGAACACCGCGGGTACCGGCGTATCCCCCGTCGGCAACATGCCATTACCAACAATAATCCGGCGGAACAGCTGAGGGTGCTCGGCCGCCAGCCGCAGACCGAGCAAGGAACCCCAGTTCTGGCAAACCAGGGTGATATTTTTCAGATCCAGTGCTTTCAGCCACTGGGAAAGCCAGTCTATGTGACGATCATAACTGTAGTCACTCACATCGGAGGGTTTATCGGATTTTCCGAAACCCACCAGGTCGGGCGCCAGCACCCGGTGGCCAGCGCCGGCTACGAGCGGGATCATGTGCCGGTAAAGGTATGACCACGATGGTTCCCCGTGCAGCATCACGACTGGTGCCGAATCGTTCGGGCCCTCGTCTACATAGTGCATTCTCAGGCCTGGCTCGACGTCCAGATAGTGAGGTGTAAAAGGATAATCCGGAAGGCCTGCGAAGCGGGCTTCATCGGTTCTCAGAATACGCATGCCATCGACTGTCCTGACTGAGTGGTTGCGTGGCTGGATTGTCGCAGCCTTCACGAATCAGGATAAAGCAGATCGGAATTTTGTGTGTTTGGTTTACGTAACAGTGCGTTGGCTGTTTGAATCAGGACGCTTTGCTGATCAGGTCGTCCCCGTTCTCAAGCCGCGCCAGTGCTGCGTCACAACAATTCAGGGCACCGCAGTCATCCGCTGGACAAAGGGCGATGGTGTCGCAGCTGATGCCGTAGGCGTGCTGCTCTCCATTACGGAAGATGCGCCCGCGGGAAAGGGTTGAGTGACAGTGTCCGCACAAGAGGGTTGGCACCGCACTGCGTTGCGAAGCAATGGCCTGGAAATGTTCTGTCTGTGTCATAAAAAAAACCTCCAATACTTCCAAACTAGGGGCGAGCTGTGACAATTCAATGTCAGTCGCCTTCAGATTAACCTGCAAGTACGAAGAACCAGTGGCCCGGGCTCACCTGTCCCGGGCCGGCAATCAGTGATCCGAGTCAGCAATTGGGCGTCGGTTGGAGCGCTTGTCGTCCCAGTTGAGTGACTTCGGATCGTACCAGCCTATGCGGTCGAGAACCTTCTCTCGGGTAGCGGGAGACAGTGTTGGCCAGAGTTCGTGGAATTCCTCAAGGCCCCGTTCCCGCTGGCGCAGTTGTTTGCCCTGAAGTTGCCGGATGATACGGGGAAGGTGCAAGGCTTCTCCCAGTTGCCCGGGCACAAGCACCTCTTGCCCCATCACCTTGCGGCGATGGGTTCTGGCTGCCAGCACCCGGTGAAGGGCAGCAGCTGCGTCCAGCGCTGTTTCGACATCAAACTCTTCGTTACCCAATGTCTTATCCGTTTAACGAATGACCAATAACCGTCAACTATACCCTGAAAGCCGCTGGACTGGCCACGGGGCCGTGGTAGTCTGGTGTCCCGGTTGGCAATCAGATTCAGGATCACTCTTTATGATGTACGGAAAACTGGAAACACGGACTTTTCTGGCCATGCTTGTGGGCGTCTCCCTCGCATTTGTGCTTTTGATGAAGCCGTTTTTTGGTCCGATCTTCTGGGCGGTGGCCATTGCGCTGATATTTCACCCGATTCGGGAGCGTCTGGCACGGCGGCTGGGCAACCGTCCAAATGTCATCGCGTTACTGACGCTTCTGATCTGCATGGTGATTGTGGTCATTCCGGTACTGGCGCTGGTGACATCCCTGGTGGCAGAAGGGCTTTCAATTTACCAGAAAATTCAGGAAGGAGAGCTTCGCCCCGGTGAATACATCGACCGGGTGAACCAGTCCTTTCCTGCGATCGAGTCCTTCTTTGCCCAGTTCGGAATGGATTTTGCCGAGGTAAGGGACCGCGTGGTCAACGCCTTTGTCGGCGGTAGCCAGTTTCTGGCGAAACAGGCCTTGGGGGTCGGCCAGAACACCTTCCAGTTCTTTCTGGGGCTCTCATTAATGGTGTACCTGGCGTTCTTTCTGATCAGGGATGGCAGCAAACTGGTTGATCTGCTGATTCAGGCATTGCCCCTGGGCGATGAGCGGGAGCGCCTGCTGTTTGCCAAGTTTGCCGAGGTTACCCGGGCAACGGTCAAGGGCAACCTGTTGATAGCGATCATCCAGGGGGCACTTGGTGGTCTGATTTTCTGGCTGCTGGACATCCAGGGGGCGCTACTGTGGGGGGTGGTAATGGCGATTGTCTCACTCATTCCGGCGGTGGGCGCAGCGCTGGTATGGGTGCCGGCAGCCCTGTATCTGGCAGCGACCGGCGAGATTATTCCGGCGGTGATCCTGACCGCTTTCGGGTCAATTGTCATAGGGCTTTCCGATAACCTTTTGCGTCCGATTCTTGTCGGCCGGGACACCAAACTACCGGATTACATTGTGCTGTTGTCGACACTTGGCGGGATCGTGATGTTCGGCGTCAACGGCTTTGTGATGGGGCCGTTAGTGGCGGCCCTGTTCATGGCTTTCTGGGGAATTTTTATTCGCGAATTCGGGGAGATGCCGGGAACGGCGGTGCACAACATGACCGGCTCGACTACAGAAACGCAACAATCGGAAAAGCCCCGGCCAGACTAACTATGTTAACCTCTTGTAATAGTGTCCATCCTGTACGGACTGGCAACACAATAAAAAACAACAGGTAACCGGAGTAGATCATGATCAGCAGATCAGCAAAACGAAGCCGGCTGGCGGCGGCCATTGTGCTCGGAGCGATGACGTTCGCAGCTCCCCATGCGCTGGCTAATGACACTGTCGCGCTGAAGAATGCGCTCTACGGTGCTGGCTATGAGGTCACCAATGTCAGCCCGCAAATGGATGAGGCAACACGCTCTGCGCTCACCGCATTCCAGCGGGAGCAGGGGCTGACTGCGTCGGGTGAACTGGACAACGCCACCAAGGAGGCCCTGGGAATGGTGTCCGTGCAGGTTGCGTCGTCTGGCTCCGCCGGCTCTTCGCAAAAGGCCGCCGCATCCTCCAGCGCCGCCTCCGAGCCTGAAGAGTCAGCGGACGTTCAGGCCGAAGAAGATGATAGCGAAGAAGACGATGATGGTGGCTGGTTCTTCTAGCAGGTTCACCAAACCCGGACTTCAATAAACCGTCGGGCCCGGTGGTACTCTGTACCCCGGGCCCGATGCGTTCAGTCCAGTTTTTCCAGGTCCCTGACCGCGCCCTTGTCGGCGCTGGTCGCCAGCAGCGCATAGGCTTTCAGTGCTGCTGAAACCTTGCGAGGCCTTGCCAGTTCCGGTTTCCAACCCTTTTGGTCTCGCTCTTCACGGCGCCGATCCAGCTCGTTCTGATCGATCTCCACGTTGATGGAACGGTTGGGGATGTCGATGCGAATCAGGTCGCCATTTTCGATCAGGCCAATGGCGCCGCCCGCGGCAGCTTCCGGAGAGGCATGGCCGATGGACAGGCCGGAGGTGCCACCGGAAAAACGACCGTCGGTCAGCAGTGCGCACTCCTTGCCCAGCCCCTTGGATTTCAGGTAACTGGTGGGATAAAGCATTTCCTGCATGCCGGGACCGCCCTTCGGGCCCTCGTAGCGAATGATGACCACCTCGCCGGGCTTCACCTCGTCGTTGAGGATGCCCGTTACAGCGGTATCCTGGCTTTCGAACACCCGTGCCTTGCCTTCAAACACAAAGATGCTTTCGTCCACACCTGCGGTTTTGACCACGCAGCCGTCCAGGGCGATGTTGCCGAAGAGTACCGCCAGGCCGCCCTCTGAAGAATAGGCGTGCTCGACGGAGCGGATGCAGCCGGTTTCCCGGTCACCGTCCAGGGAGGGCCAGCGGGTGCTCTGGCTGAAGGCTGTCTGGGTGGGAATGCCGGCCGGGCCAGCCTTGTAGAATTCCACCACTTCCGGTGTCGGTTCCTGCATGATGTCCCAGGTTTTCAGGGCCTCGCGCATGGTTTTGCTGTGCACTGTGGGAAGGTCCGTGTTGATCAGGCCGCCCCGTTCCAGTTCGCCGAGGATTCCCATGATGCCGCCGGCGCGGTGTACGTCTTCCATGTGGTATTTCGGTGAGTTGGGTGCAACTTTGCACAGTTGCGGAACCCTGCGGGAAAGCTGATCAATGTCGTTGAGGGTGAACGGAACACCGCCTTCCTGCGCCGCCGCCAGCAAGTGCAGAATGGTGTTGGTGGAGCCGCCCATGGCAACGTCCATAACCATGGCGTTTTCAAATGCCTCGATGGAGGCGATGCTCAGTGGCAGCACACTGGCATCGTCTTCTTCGTAATAGCGTCTGGCATTCTCTACAATCTGTCTGCCCGCTTTGAGAAACAACTGCTCACGGTCGGAATGAGTGGCAAGCAGCGAGCCATTGCCCGGCAGGGCCAGGCCGATGGCTTCTGTCAGGCAGTTCATCGAATTGGCGGTAAACATGCCTGAACAGGAGCCACAGGTAGGGCAGGCACTACGCTCGTACTCGGCAACGGTCTCGTCATCTGCGTTCGGATCAGCGGCAATAACCATGGCGTCCACCAGATCAAGCTTATGCTCTGAAAGCTTGGTTTTGCCTGCTTCCATGGGGCCGCCGGAGACGAAGATGGTGGGGATGTTCAGGCGCATGGCTGCCATCAGCATGCCCGGGGTGATCTTGTCGCAGTTCGAGATGCACACCAGTGCATCTGCACAGTGCGCGTTAACCATGTATTCCACAGAATCGGCGATGATTTCCCGCGATGGCAGGGAATACAGCATACCATCGTGACCCATGGCGATGCCGTCATCCACGGCGATGGTGTTGAACTCTTTG
This sequence comes from Marinobacter sp., assembly GCA_033721715.1. GTDB lineage: Bacteria > Pseudomonadota > Gammaproteobacteria > Pseudomonadales > Oleiphilaceae > Marinobacter. The sequence continues at coordinate 5,880 of JAWWAM010000035.1, read as the reverse complement.
GCAACGCCGCCGGCCTGCTCGATTTCACGGCACACGAGCTGGCCCAGATCCTTGAGATGTACATGGCCGGGGACGAACTGGGTAAAGGAGTTGGCAACGGCAATAATCGGCTTCCCGAAGTCTTCATTCTTCATGCCGGTGGCGCGCCAAAGAGCGCGTGCGCCAGCCATATTGCGGCCTGCGGTGGATGTCCGCGAACGATACTGGGGCATGGTTTTCTGGTCTCTCTTCTGCAGCTTGGTCAAAAACGAAAGGCAAAAGGATACCAGATTACTTCTTGATCGCATGGTTGTTTTGGCAATCCGCGCTTACAATGTGTAACAGAGTTAATGCTCAATTGATCAGGGAGTAAGCCTATGGCTGGGCAGGAAAGCCTGCCACTGCGTCGTCTCAAACAGTTTCAGCCATTAAACCGGCTGACTGACGACCAGTTGGTGTTGCTGGCAAGCCGGGCCGAGCGCAGAACCCACGGCCCGGGTCAGCGGGTGGTGGAGCGGGGTGTTCGAGATGGCCTGGATTTCTTCCTGGTAGCAGGTAGCGTGGAGCTGGAGTCCATTGACGGGCGAAAATCCACCATAGATGCGGAGAGCGACAAAGCCGTCAACCCCATCGCCAGGTTACAGCCGCGAATGTACGACGTGACCGCCACCAAAGCCAGTGAGTTTCTGGTGATTCAGCAGGATATCCTGAATCAGTTGCTGCGCTCGGCGCCAGTGCCACAAGTGGAAATGGATTCCGGGGATGGCGATGACGATGATAGCAGCGAGGAGCACCACCTGCTGATGGAGTTTTATGCCGAGCTGCGCTCCAACCAGCTCAGCCTCCCCAGCGTTCCGGACGTGGCCTGGAAAGTTCGCAGAACCGTGGACCGCGAGGACTCCACCGCAGACCAGGTAGCCAGCGCCATTTCTGCGGACCCGTCGATGGCAGTCAAGCTGGTTCGCGCCTGCAACAGCCCGCTGTACCGGGGCTTCAGCGATGTTCGCAACGTTCGTGAAGCCGTCGTCAGGCTGGGTATGCGCACCACCCGCCAGTTGGTCACCGTGTTTTCCTTGCGAGAAGTATTCAAGACCAGGCAGGCATCGCTGCAGAAAGAGATGGACAAGCTCTGGCGCCACTCCCGCGAGGTTGCGGCGTTGTGTTGGGTGCTTGCCGACAGTGCCACGTCTATCAACCCGGAAGAGGCTCTGCTCGCCGGTTTGCTGCATGATATCGGGGTAGTTCCGGTGCTTGTCCAGGCCGAACACCACGTCAATCTTTTTGCAGATCAGGCCAATCTTGAGCATGCCATTGGTGAGCTCAGGGCGGACGTAGGCACCGCAATTCTGGAAAGCTGGTCGTTCCCTGCAAGCTTTCTGGAAGCCATCCGACATGCGGAGGACTGGGCCCACGAAAGCAGGGAGTCGGCCCCCCAGCTGGTGGATATTGTGATTGTGGCCCAGTTGCATGCCATGATTGGTTCCAGCCAGAATGGTAACCTGCCTCCGTTTGATGAGGTGCCTGCCTATCGCAGGCTGGGCGAGCTGGAGCTCAATGCTTCCCGCAGCCTGCAACTGCTGACGGAAGCCCGTGCAAGGGTGGACGAAGTCCACCGCCTGCTTTCAATACACTGAGGATTTGACAGGGTAGTCAGTCTTCTGGCGCTCTCTACTAGTGACAATACCAACAATGAATGTACCTCTTTTTCCATTGAACTCTGTTGTACTGCCGGGGGGAAGGATCCCACTCCAGCTGTTCGAGCCAAGATACATAGACATGCTGACACGTTGCCTGAAGGAAGATCGGGGCTTCGTCGTCGTGTTGCTCAGGGAAGGGTTGGAGACAGGCACGGCGGCCGCTTTCTATGATATTGGCACCTATGTGCGCATTATTGATTTTCAGCAGATGGATAATGGCCTGCTGGGTATCACGGTCGAAGGTCAGGACAAGGTGACAGTGGTGCGTACCTGGCAGCAGCCGGACGGCCTGAACGTTGGCGATGTCGAGTGCCTGCTGGCAGAAGAGGAGTGGCCCATTCCGGAGCGTTTTACCGAGCTGCCCTCCGTGCTCCGGGCACTATTTCGCCATCCGGTCATCCGTGAGCTGGGTATGAGCGTGGACTACAACGACGCGCGTGATGTTGGCTGGCGGCTGACCGAACTGCTCCCGCTGGATAAACAGGAAAAGCAGCGTCTGGTAGAACTGCAGGACCCGATGGAGCGCCTGGAGCGGCTGCTGGGCCTGCTGGAAGCGCTGGAACAGAAATGAAGGGGCGCTCAGCCTGCCACTGGTCCATATAGCAGGGTAGCTGTCGACCAGTGTTCAGCGATATACCAGATGATGTAAAGCACCCAGGCGACACCCGCTGCCAGCAATGAAATGTCTGTTGTAAGCGGGATGTTGTCATAGCGGCTATAGCTGGCTCTGGTCAGCCCCGCAACAAACAGTCCCAGAAGAATCCCCCCGGCGACATCTGTAAACCAGTGAACTCCGAGGTAAAGACGGCTCAGCGCAACCAGAACGATAGGGATGCTGAACAGGAGGTAATAGCGCCAGCGCCAGCGATGCCGGCTTTCCCGGGCGATAAAGCTGGCGGCCAGAGACGAAAACACTGTAATACCGGTGGTGTGTCCACTCGGGAAGGCTCCGGATGCGGGCGGGCCAAGTACAATGTAGGGCCGCGGGATCGCGGTAAAATATTTGAATGCCCACACCAGCACAGTTGCCAGTACGGCGGCCCCGAGAATATGCAGCGTTGCCGCGTAGAACCCCCGTACACCCAGCGCCATGGCGGCCAGAAACGCAGCCGCCAGCATTAAGGGGGGATCAGCCAGAAGCGTCACCATCACCATCACCGGGTCCAGGAGGGGATTTCTGAGCTGTGCCAGCCATTCCAGTGTCAGGGCGTTAAAAGGTTCGAACAGGTGCGTTGCCGTTGCCAGTTGGCCCAGTATCATGAACAGTGCCCCGGCGCCCAGTGCCATGGACAAGGAGGGGAGCGGAAATTCTCCCGCCTGTGCTGGCCGCTGGCTGGTGTAAAGCCGCCAGAAGCGGTGAGTGGCGTGGTACCGGGCCATCAGGCCAGCGAGCCAGTGGTAAAGCTGGCTGCTGTGGCCGAGCCCGAGCTGGAAACGGATAAGCAGCAAGTAGATCACCAGCAGAATTGCAGTGCTGATGCCGACGACCGGGTAAAAATGCGCCGGTGGTTCGAAATCGCTGGCCAGAGCGCTACCGACCAGATAGCCCGGCAGAACATAGGTGGGGGCCCAGGCGATGGCGGAGGAGAGGTTAAACGCAAGAAACCTCCGCCAGGGCATCAGAAAGGCGCCGGCAATTAACGGGATAATAGGGCGTATCGGGCCAACAAAGCGCCCGATAATCACGCTCTTACCGCCGTGAAGGTGGAAAAAAACCTCTCCCTTGGCGATAAAGCCCGGAAAATGATTCAGTGGCCAGAGCCGTTCAAGGCGGCCCTGGAACAGCCTGCCCAGGGCAAAGCTTATGCTGTCGCCGGCGATGGCACCCGCCCCCGCCCAGAAAAGTACCTCCAGAAGGGGCAGGGCTACCTGGCCCGCGAGTGCCGCCACAGCAAAAATAATGGCCACACCCGGGATCAGTATACCGGCCAGAGCCAGCGACTCCAGAAAAGCGGTTGCAAAAAGGGCTCCTGAGAGCCAGCCAGGGTTGGCGCTGAGCCATGCGGTCAATGCCTGCAGCCACTCCGAACTCATGGCTGGCGAACTTCTCCCTGGCTATACCAGACCGAGTCGGCGCCCCGTTTCCTGGCTTCTTCCAGAGCCTGCCGCACCCGTTTCCGCAGATCGGTAGTGCGGGTATCTGTACTGGCGCGGGTGGTGCAGCCGAGGCTGACAGTCACCTTGCCTGCCAAGGGCCAGGTCTGTTCTGAAATAGTCCGGCGGATGCGTTCTGCGATGACCCTGACGCCCTCCTCCGGGGTGAAGGGCAGTATCAGGAAGAATTCGCCGTCCTCCAGAGTGTAGAGAGTGTCGCCGGCACGAATGACTCCGAACAGGTGCTGTGTGAGATCCCTCAGCAGCCGCTGCATGCCGGCCTTGCCGTGGAGATCCTCGGCTTCATCGGCGTAGTCAATGGTGAGGGAAATGACAGACAGCGAATGGGACATTTCAATTGCACGGCTGATTTCCTTCTGCAGGGTTTCATCCAGAAAGCGTGCGTTATGGGCACCGGTCACCGGGTCCGTGATAGCCAGGTCTTCGGCGGACTGTGCCATGTGGTCGTAGTGCCAGATATACAGAGCTGCCACCGATATCAGCGCAAACACGCCCGAGCTGATGGTGACGGTGTGGGTAAGCGACTGGGTTAGCAGCAGGAACACCGCCAGTGCGACCAGTAACAGCAGCGACAGAATGATGCCCTGACGTAAGGGCAGGATCAGCAGGTTCAGCAGCACCAGGGGCATAACCCAGTGGCTGATCCCGGGCGGGTCCAGCACGTACATTGCTGCTACGAGGCCACTATTGAGCGCAGTCAGGAAGATCAGATGCCCGGGAGCCGAGAGCTGATGGCGGCGGCACAGGAACGTATAGCCGGCCCCGGCGATGGTCAGCAACGCCATGCCGGAGGCGAGGAAAAACAGTTCGTAAAAGCCATAACGAAGATTCTGGAAAGCCAGGCTCGCAATGAAAAGACTGGCAAACAGGTAACCGGCCAGGTGAGTGAAGCTTCTGAGGCGGGTCTCGGTCATGATGCAGGCCCTCCGGTACCTTCGGTGCTTGCCGGTGGGGCGGTGTGGGACCAGGTGCTGTAGGACTGGGCCCGGTTGCCGCCCTGCTGTTGTGCCCTGCGCAGGGCATTGGCAGCGGACTGCTGCAGACTGTCGGCATCGTCGCCGATATTCAGCCCCGCAATACCGGCGCTGACGGTAAGGTCGAGCTGGTGGGAGGCCAGCAGAGTGCTCAGGCCCCTGCGGATGGTCTCCGCCAGCGTGGCTGCCTCTGTGGTTGCAATGCCAGGCAGGATAATCAGGAACTGCAGGTCAGCCACACGGTAGTAAGTGTCGAAATCCCGCAGTTGCGAGTGCAGGTAGCGGCCAATTCGTGGCAATATGGAGCGAATGTCCGCGTCCGCGTTACTGTCGCTGAGGTGGGTGTCCAGGCCGATCATGATCACCGACATGTCGATACCTTCCCGTTCGCTGCGCTGGATTTCCTTGTGCAGGTCGGCAGAGAGGTATTCACGGCTGGCCGCCTGGGTCAGTTCGTCGGTGCGGCGCAGAGGCGCCAGTTGCCGTGACTTGTACTCCCGGAGAAATACCAGTAAGCCCGACAGCATGATGGTCAGTAGCAGAGCACTGATCATCTGGTGACGTTCCGGAATTCCCCCGGCCCAGTGGGTGGCAAAGATTGCCATAAACGCAATCAGAACAGTGATGCAAGCTCCCCACAAAACCGGCAGCAGTGCAAACCCGATCAATGGTGCCACATAGAGCCAGTGGGTCAGGCTCCAGGGACCGGTCCACAGGCTGGTGACCAGGAGTAGTACCAGGGCCCCGAACAGCAAGCGATGAATCGCCGGCCAGGGCTGCCGGAAGCGTCCGGGGTGGAAAGCACTGCTGGTGAAAATCAGGCCAGCGCCGATGATTGCCGTGATGGCTGTCAGTGGCTCTCGCTGAATCACCGCGAATAAAGCAATGGCGAGCAGGATCAGGAATCCTGTTCTCGACAGTCGGCTTAGCAGGAATTTTTCGGCCATCTGGGCCATGGTATCCGTCCTCTCCCGGGCGTCCGTGTATCCAAAGCATACAGCAGGTACTGTTTAATAACCCGCGTATTAACGTCAGTCTGGGCGGTATAATAATCGCTTGGGATGCGTACTTGAAACGGGAAAGGTAAAGTTAGGCACTGATTCGCACAAACGGTT
>JAWWAM010000034.1:0-13587 GCA_033721715.1 Marinobacter sp. | reverse complement strand
GTTTGAAATTGCCAGCCGGGCCATCCGGGAAACCTATACCGGCGCGGTGATCGAGGTGGTAAGCGTATCCCGTGACATCACCGCCCGGGTGGAGTCGGAAGAGAACAACCGGCGTCTTGCCGATGAACTGGCCCACACGGCACGTCTGGCAACGCTGGGCGAACTGGCTTCGAGTATTGCTCATGAAATGAACCAACCGCTGGCCACCATCGTCAACTTCGCCAGTGCCAGCCAGCGTTACCTGAAACAGGCGAAGGAAAATCCCGAATGCCTGGACCGCGTGGACGACGGTCTCCAGCGCATCACCCACCATGCCAACCGGGCATCGGAAGTGATCAGGCGCCTGCGAGCATTTCTGCGCAAGGGCCCGAAACGCACCGCCCCCATCAGCATCAACGACGCCGTAGCCAACGTGAAACGCTTGTGCCAGTGGGACGCGGAGAAAAACAATGTTGCCATTCGGGAACACCTGAGTGACAGCAATCCGGTGATCACCGCCGACCCGGTCCTGCTCGAACAGGTGCTGATCAACCTGATCCGCAATGGCATCGACGCCAACATTGAGGCTCATCCGGCCGGCACTTCCTCTTCACAGGTCACCGTGACTACCTGCGTAACATCAGGCCAGGAAATCCTGATCGAAGTTGCCGACCAGGGGCCGGGACTGGATGAGGAGGGTTTGCGACAGATGTTCACACCTTTCTATACCAGTAAGCCCCACGGACTCGGCCTGGGCCTTTCCATGAGCCGATCCATCGTCGAGGGTTTCGGTGGATTTCTGGATGCACAACGGGGCTGCGACGGCGGCCTGGTTCTTATCTGCCGCTTCCCGCTGCACCATACCAATAAAAACAGATCCGATCACCCCAGGGAGAAAGGCCAGAATGAGTGAATTCCCCCATACCGTTTACGTGGTGGACGATGATGCCGGCATGCTTGAATCCACGCAGTGGTTGCTGGAATCCGTAGGTTTGCAGGTGCGCCCTTATGCCGACGGACGCCAGTTTCTGGAAGCGGTTAACCCGGAGCAGACCGGCTGTGTGATTCTCGACATACGCATGCCCGGCCTGGGCGGCCTGAACGTTCAGGAGGAACTGCAGAAACGGGGCTCGCAGCTGCCCATTATTTTTGTATCCGGGCACGCGGACGTCCCTATTGTGGTCCGGGCTTTCAAATCTGGCGCATTCGATTTCATAGAGAAACCATTCAACGAACAATTGCTGCTCGATAGCGTTCAGCAGGCCTTACAGCAACATCAGCAGGCGAGCACGCAGCACCAGGGGGACCAACATACTGATGCCCTGATCGCCTCTCTCACCCGCCGGGAACGGGATGTGTTCATACCCCTGGCGCAGGGTTATACGAGCCGGGAAATTGCCAAAGAGCTGGATGTTGGTATCAAGACCATCGACCTGTACCGGGCACGCGTCATGAAACGCCTGGGAGTGGAACGGGTGCCAGACGTTACCGGCATCGCTATTGCCGCCGGCCTGCTGGACCCGATTAATCTGCGCGGGGAATCTGCCTGAGGCGCCTTCAGGATTCGGCGGCGATTGCAGTGGCAATGGCTCCGAGGCGGGCAATCGCCTGCTCAACCCGCTCGCTCCACGGGTTGGCACCGTTCAGCCGCAGGCAGTTGTCGTATTTGTCCGTGGTTGAGAACATCAGTCCTGGGGCGACATTGATATTCTCCTCGCGGGCCCGGCGAAAAACCTCCGTGCCCGACGTACCGCCCGGCAACTGAACCCAGAGCACAAACCCACCCTGGGGGCGGCTGACCGCGGTACCTTCCGGGAATGATCGCCCCACAGCCGCCCGCATACGTTCAGTAGCTTCACGAAAGCGTGGCCGGACAGAACGCAGGTAGCGGTCATATCCCCCCTGCTCCAGAAAGTGGGCTACTGCCAGTTGGGGCACGCTTGCCGTACCAAGGTTGCTGAAATACTTCTGCTGGCGCGCCTCAGCCAGGTATTTACCGGGCATCATCCAGCCCAGGCGAAGACCCGGTGAAATGGTTTTGGAGAACGAGCTGCAATAGATAACGTTACCGGTGCGGTCGAACGCCTTCGCCGGCCTGGGGCGCTCACCGCTGTGGAACAGATCACCATAGATGTCGTCCTCAATCAGCGGTACCTCTGCCGCCTCAAGCATCTGTACAAGCTGCTGTTTGCGCAGGTCGGACATCAGCGAACCCATGGGATTGCTGTGATTGGGAACCACCACGCAGGCTTTCACCGGCCACTGTTCCAACGCCAGCTCCAGCCCCTCGAGACTTAATCCCTCAGCGGGATGGGTGGGCACTTCAATGACCCGTAACCCAAGGACAACCAGGGCCTGGAGAATCCCCGGAAACGAAGGTGACTCCACCACCACGATATCGCCCGGCCTGGTCACCGCCTGGAGTGCCAGGATAATCGCCTCCTGGGCACCGTTTGTGGCCAGGATGTCGTCCGGAGTCGCGATAATCCCGAGTGTAGCCATCCTCTGGGCCACCTGGCGACGGTACTCGATCTTGCCGGGGAAGGCGTAGTCGAGAGTTTCCAGCCCCCGCCGTGCCGCCCAGAGAGTCGCCTGCTGGATCTGCCGTACCGGCAGGAAATCCGGATGGGGGACGGCAGCCGCCAGCGACACCATACGCTTCTCTTCATCGGCGCACAGATCCAGCGCCATATCACGGGCACTGACCGGCACCGGTCTGGCCCGGTGCTTCTGCATCACCGGCTCCGGGGTATCCAGCCGTGGCAAACGCACGAAATACCCACTTCGTTCACGCGGTTCCAGGTAACCCCGGGCCTCGAGAGTTTGATGGGCTTGCAGAATGGTGGAGACACTGACCCGGTATTGCCGACTCAGTGTCCGAACGCCGGGCAGCCGCTCCCCTTCGCGATAAACCCCTTCACGAATCAAGGCCTGCAACTGGTCTGCTACCTGGTTATAGAGAATGCCCATGGCTTTATCCTGACAGATCCCACGGTAATCAGGGCAGTACAGATAGCCCACATTCCGACCGGCACAGATGGTGGATGAATCGTTCTGTACCGGTCCAAAATCACAATATCTGAATCTGTTACGGTTGTCTGCATCGGTGGAGAATGGTGATCAGCATCCAGAAGAAGGAGTTTCACCATGACCGCCCTGAACAGACTGCAAACACCCCCACTGCCAGAAATACTACCGGCCAGTCGCAAAGACTTGCTGGGGGTCAGCCACACTGCCGGCCTGGCCCCGATGACAAGTCGCACCGCCTCGAAATGGCTGGAAAACCTCGGCTATGAAATTCGCCAGGTCATCCCCGAACACTGGATCGTTACCCATCCGGGGACTTCTCCGGAGCTTCACTTCTACAGCGACTCGGAACTGAGCCAGTTTGCCGCCCATCGGGCCCACCGCTACGCTGAAACATTCACAAGGGAGAAATCATGAAAACCTTACCCATCTACCAGGTCGATGCCTTCACCAGCGAAATCTTCAGCGGCAACCCCGCTGCCGTCATCCCTCTGGAAGAATGGCTGCCCGACGAGACCATGCAGAAACTGGCACTGGAGAATAACCTCTCGGAAACGGCCTTTCTGGTCCCCCTTTCCGACGAAGCAGAAGAAGACTTTCACATACGCTGGTTCACACCCGGCATAGAAGTACCGCTCTGCGGCCACGCCACCCTCGCCAGTGCCTGGGTCCTCTTCAACAAACTGGGCTGGGAAAAGGAGCAGATCCGGTTCCAGTCCAAAAGCGGCCCCCTGGGAGTGAAACAGACCGATGGTGACTGGCTGGAACTGGACTTCCCCAACCTCGGCTTTGAGGAACGCCCGACACCCGACCTGATCCTGGAAGCCCTCGAAGGTGCGCCGGAAACGTTGTTTTTTGTCCCGAAGGACACCAATTACCTCGTCGTACTCAAAGACGAAACAGAGGTAAAAGCTGCGCAACCGGACATCCGCAAACTCAAGGAACTCGGCAATCTGGGTGTCATCATCACTGCACCGGGCGATGACAGCGACTTCGTCAGCCGCTACTTCGCCCCGGGCGGTGGCATCGATGAGGACCCCGTCACCGGTTCCATCCACAGCGTTCTGGTGCCCTACTGGGCCGAACAACTTGGTAAAAACACTCTCCTGGCAAAACAGGTCTCCGCCAGAGGTGGCGTACTTCGCTGCGAACTCAAAGGTGACCGCGTTGCCATCGCCGGCCAGGCCGCGTTCTACATGGAAGGCTCTGTTCAACTGCCCTGAAACCACCACAAAACTGTATACTGCCGCAAACTATCATGCACAGCGGCAGGCAGCACAGATGTTTGGAAAGGTATGGGTTGAGGGCGGTCAGGGATCGTCAAAAACACGGATGTCTTTGCCGAGCGTACAGGGACGTATTCACCGCGTATCCCTGACCGCCCTCAACCCATGCCGGTACTCCCAAAGCCTGAACTCCAGACCATGACCTCAGAAAAGCACGACGTAATCATTATAGGCGCCGGCGCCGCAGGCCTGATGTGCGCCGCCACAGCCGGCTACCGCGGCCGCAAAGTCCTGGTGATCGACCACGCCAACAAACCCGGCAAGAAAATTCTCATGTCCGGCGGCGGCCGCTGCAACTTCACCAACCTGAACAGCACCCCGGCCAACTTCCTCTCCGACAACCCGCACTACTGCATCTCCGCCCTGAAGCGCTACACCCCCCAGCACTTCCTTGAGCTGGTGGAGCGCCACGGTATCGAGCACGAAGAAAAAGCCGCCGGCCAGCTCTTCTGCAAGGACAGCAGCAAGGAAATACTCAACCTGCTGCTGACCGAGTGCGAATGGGCAGGCGTGGAAGTGAGGTTGAAAACCAGCGTCAAAACAGTCAGCAGCACGGCAAATGGATACCAGCTGCAAACCAGCTCAAGCAATGTCTCCGGCACTCTCTCCGACACTCTCCACTGCGAATCTCTGGTTGTCGCCTGCGGCGGACTGTCGATCCCCACCATGGGTGCCACCGGTTTTGGCTACGAGATCGCACGTCAGTTCGGGCTCACGGTACTCCCTACCCGCGCCGGACTGGTCCCCTTTACCCTGCACCCGGAACTCAAGGAACAACTGGCCCCGTTGGCGGGCGTAAGCTGCCCGGTTGATGTCCACTGCAACAATGAACACTTCCGGGAACCCATGCTGGTCACCCATCGCGGCCTCAGTGGCCCGGCCATGCTGCAGATCTCCAGTTTCTGGCGACCCGGCGACAGCCTGAGTGTAAACATGCTGCCGGCCACCGACATCGAACAGGACCTCTACCAGCTCAGAAAAAGCAGGCCCCAATCCACTGTTGCCCAATACCTGACACAGCACCTGCCAAAACGCTTCGCCCAGGCCCTGAACGATCTCCACGGCTGGACCGGCCCGCTGCAAGGCTACAAGAACAGCGACATTGAACAGGTAGCCCGTGCGCTCGGCCAGTGGACCATCAAGCCTGCCGGCACCGAAGGCTATCGCACTGCAGAAGTGACATTAGGAGGCGTGGAGACCCGCCAGCTGTCCTCCAAAACCATGGCAGTGCTTGATCGGCCAGATCTCTATTTCATTGGCGAAGTAGTGGATGTGACGGGACATCTCGGCGGACACAACTTTCAATGGGCCTGGGCATCGGGAGCGGCAGCCGGGAGCTACGCCTGATATTTCGCGGGCCTTATTACCACCATGTAACCTCTGTTCTCTTTGTCTTCTTCCTGAACTAGTCTGATGTTAAATCCCCCGGATCCTGTTTGTGAGCGTTATCAGGACGACCGTTCCCAGATCAAGGAGGGTAGCACTATGGCTGACAATGCCCAGGGCAAGACCGCCGAGCTTTACCGCATGGTCATGTCGGAACACCTGTGTCCGTTTGGCCTGAAGAGCAAATTCCTGCTCAAGCGCAAGGGCTACCAGGTAGAGGACCACCACCTGACGACCCGGGAAGAGACCGATGCGTTCCAGGAAAAGCACAACGTGGATACCACCCCGCAAACGTTTATCGATGGCCAGCGCATCGGCGGTTACGATGACCTTCGTGAGCATTTCGGGCTCGATGATCCAGACGACGAAACCAGTTACCAGCCGGTGATTGCCATTTTCGGCACCGCCCTGCTGATGGCCATCGCCATCATGTGGTTCTTCAACAGTTCGGTGTTCTCGCTGATGACCGTCGAAAAGTTCGTGGCCATTGCCATGATCCTGCTCGGGCTGCAGAAGCTGCAGGATGTGGAAAGCTTCAGCACCATGTTCCTCAACTATGATTTGCTCGCCCAGAAGCAGGTGGGTTACGGCTACCTCTACCCTTTCGGTGAAACCTTCGCGGGTATTCTGATGCTGGCTGGTGCGCTGATCTGGCTGGCAGCTCCGGTGTCGTTGTTTATTGGTACCGTCGGCGCCATATCGGTTTTCAAGGCGGTGTACATTGACCGCCGGGAACTCAAGTGTGCCTGTGTGGGGGGCAACAGCAACGTTCCCCTTGGTTTCGTATCACTCACGGAAAACCTGATCATGATGGCGATGGGGCTCTGGATGCCCTTCCGGGTATACATCATGGGGTGATTTCTATTGCCATACCGTAAGTAGATGAACAATCCAGGCCTTGGTAGCGTTATCAGTAACGTGATCGCCGTTACATCGCGTGCACACATCCACTCACAGGAGTTCAGCCAATACAGGAGTTCACTATGATGCGCACACGTTTGATAAAGGCAATGAGCACTTCTCTCCTGGCCGGTTCCATGGCCTTCAGCATGTCGGCAAATGCGGCCCAGGGACTTTATTCATCCAGCGACTTGATGGATGCGGACGTCTACGACAGTAACGGAGAAGAGATCGGCGAGGTGGAGAACATCCTCATGGACGACAATATGTCGCTCCATTCCCTGGTGATCAAGACCGGTGACGTGCTGGGCCTGGGTGGTCGCGATGTCGTCGCCGAGCGCGGCACTTTTACGTTGCGCCTGGAAGAAAGTGCCGACCAGGAGTTTGACGACCACGATTACGCGGTTCATATGGAAGCAACCGGGGAGGAGATCAAAGCACTGCCGGAATACGACGAAAGCTGGTGGAACCAGACCAGCAACTCCATGCGCCAGGCCTGGGAAACCACGAAGGAAACCAGCCGCAGCGCCTGGGAGGACACCAAGGAGGCAACGTCCTCTGCCTGGCAGAACGTAAAGCAGGGCGCAGAACGTTTGTCCAATGACGCCGAGGAGGAGGTCGAACAGTGATCTTCGGGGGGAGCTCGGCTCCCCCTTGCTCTTCTCCGGTACTAGAGGTATTTCTCGATCGGCAACCATGACAGAAAGCGGGACTTTGCACGGCGCCACCAGCCAACCGTCGGTTCGCTTTCATACACCTCTCCACCACTACGCCATTGCGTGTCGCCCCCCTCATCCAGAGAGACTTCCCAGCTGTTTTGCCGCTCCATAACCGACTGTATGTCCCTGGCCACCCACTCTGCCAGTTCCGGGCTATGAATAATCAGCACCGTTTCCCCGTTCAGGTATATTGAGCGGAGGTTGACGTTGAAGGACCCCACCACCAGGGTGCTGCGATCAAACACCACGGACTTGGAGTGCAAGCTGACTTGGCCCGTAGCGCAGAATCCGTCTGTTGTCAGCCATTGCTCACAGGCCTCGGCATCTGGTTTGAGTTCATAGATGCGAATGCCCTGCTCAAGCATGTAATCGCGCCAGCGCGCATAGCCGGCATGGTTGGTCACCAGATCATTGGTTGCCAGCGAATTGGTCAGGGCAGCAACCATAAGCTCTTTGCGTTCGCCCACATCCAGCAGCTTCAGCTGTTCCTCAGCGAGGATCAGGTAGGCGGATTCAATCAGAATTTCCTGGTCAGTCGCCTGGACCAGCTGCTGAAGCATTCTGGCGCTCCGCCTGGGTGTTTCAGCCGGCTCGTCCATGGTTTCAAAAGGCAAATCAAACACCACTTCGCCGTGGGCAATCGTCAGTTGCTCCAACAGCCCGGTCAGCGCTGTCCTTCCCTGTGTGCGGCCGGCCGGTGCAGGCGCCGGTATGTCAGCCTGCGTTCTGGCCTGGTGGCGAAGCCCGTCAAGCGCCGCGGCCACGTCCGCTTCAGCGGGAACGTCCGGATACAGGGCAGATACCGGATAGGCCCAGGGGCTGTTCCAGTAGGCCTGGAAGTTATCCATCATTCCATCCACAACGGGACCCATTGCGAGCACATCACGGTCCCGGAAATAGCGCCCTGAATCAAACCCGAAATACTCATCACCAATATTGCGGCCACCAACAATGCCCGCAGCCCCATCCACCACGAAGGTCTTGTTGTGCATGCGCCGGTTGATTCGGTCGAAATCCATCAGGAACGACACCCAGCGCCCCCATCCACTGCGGCTTCTGGCAGGATTAAAAATGCGGATCTGAATATTGGAGTGAGTGCCCAGCGCAGCAAAGAGTTCACCAATGCTCTCGGCATTGAAATCATCCAGTAGCAGCCTGACCTGCACACCACTGTCTGCGGCCAGGAGAAGCCGGCCAGCCAGATAGCGCCCCGAGCCATCATTGCTCCAGATGTAATACTGGGCGTCGATACTCTGTTCCGCAGACTCAATCAGAGCCGCACGGGAGAGGAACGCTTCCTGTCCGGAATTCAGAAGGTAAAAGCCGGACTGTCCGTTCGAACCGGCCAATCTTTGCGTGGACTGTCTGAAAAGAAAGCTGTCATTGTTGGGCACGGCTTCCTCGACTCCGGAATGTACGACCGGTTGCAAGCCACCCGTACAACCGGCCAACAACGTTACCAACACCAGGATCCACCCGCTTGAGGCTGAGAGCGTAAGCGGGAAAAACCGGCGCAGAGGCATTAACGCAGTATCACCAGTGGTTTCCGGGCAGTTTTCAGCATCGTCGTTGTGGTGCTGCCCACCAGGAACTGGCGAATTCTCGAATGCCCATAGGCACCCATCACCAGGATGTCGATATCATGCTCTTCCTGGTACGCATGGAGAGTAGGCTCCACATCACCGGCGCGAATGGCCAGGGTGATCTCGGAACCAAGGTCACCCAGCATCCTCTCAGCTTTCTTGAGCTGCTCCCAGCGGTCGCTGGTGTCAGCCCCGATCAGCACCAGGTGAATCGGCATGCCTTTAAGTACCGGGCTTCCCGCAAGCAACTCCACACCTTTGAAGGCGGTGGCGCTGCCATCAAAGGCCAGCATCGCGCTCTTCGGCTGCCGGTATTCATCCGGCACCAGCAGTATCGGGCGGTGGACGCTGCGGATCACGGTTTCCAGCTGGCTGCCCACATGCACGTTCCGGTCGGAGCTGCTCTCGCCGTGAAGCCCCATCACCAGCACACGGGTCTGGTTTTCCAGAGCCAGCAGAGATTCGGTGAGGTCGCCATGGCGCTGACGCTTGAGGATATCGTCGACGCCCAATGTCTTAACCCGGTCCTCGGCTTCATCCAGCATATGGTGGCCATGCTCCAGGGCCAGCTTCGAGCGCCTCCGGTCCAGCTCGGCCAACTCCTCCATCAGCTGTTCGCGGCTACCAAGCCCGATGTTGCCCGCCAGGTCCGGCTCCGTCGGATAGCGTTCTTCGTCCAGCACGTGCAGCAGGGTCACAGGTGTTTCCATGTGCTTGCTGGCCCAGGCGGCGTAATCACACACCGCAGGTGCAGCCCTGGAGCCGTCGATACAGGCAACTACTCGCAGCATTTCAACCTCGCCTTGGTGATCGTTATGGTTGTTATTCTGACCGGGATCGTTGTTGAATTCCTTGGCTTGTGTCATGTCAGTGCCCCATCAGCTGGTCAACGGCATCGGGTTTGTCGTGAACGCCGAAACGGTCGACGATGGTGGCACTGGCTTCGTTCAGCCCGATGATCTCAACTTCGGCGCCCTCGCGGCGGAACTTGATGACCGCTTTGTCCAGAGCACCGACCGCCGTAATATCCCAGAAATGCGCCCGGGTCAGATCTATCACCACATTATCCACTGCTTCCTTAAAATCAAAGGATTCCGTGAACTTTTCCGATGAACTGAAAAAAACCTGGCCCACCACATTGTAGGTACGGGTAGCGGTTGCGTCATCAAACTCGGAGGTCACCAGCATGTAATGGCCCACTTTGTTTGCGAAGAACAGTGCCGCCAGCAGAACACCCGCCAGCACACCAAATGCCAGGTTGTGAGTTGCAACCACTACGATAACCGTTACCACCATCACGATGTTGGTGGACAGGGGGTGTTCTTTCAGATTCTTGATAGACCCCCAACTGAAAGTACCAATAGACACCATGATCATTACTGCTACCAGCGCCGCCATGGGAATCTGTACAAGCCACTGATCCAGAACCAGCACGAGCACCAGCAGGAAAACCCCTGCCGTCAGCGTTGAAAGCCGGGTCCGGCCTCCCGACTTGATGTTGATGATGGACTGGCCAATCATTGCGCATCCCGCCATGCCACCCAGCAGGCCGGAACCGATGTTGGCAATCCCCTGCCCCTTGCATTCCCGGTTCCGGTCACTGGTGGTGTCCGTCAGATCATCGACGATCGTGGCTGTCATCATCGACTCCAGAAGGCCAACAATGGCGAGGCCCACGGAATAAGGCAGGATAATCATCAGGGTGTCCAGGTTCAGCGGCACGTCCGGCCAGAGGAAAATCGGCAGGGTATCCGGCAACTGTCCCATGTCACCAACGGTGCGGATATCAATGTTGTAGACCATCGCAAACGCCGTCAGCGCAACAATGCAGATCAGCGGCGACGGCAGGATGCGGCCAATCACCGGAATCAGCGGGAACAGGTAGATGATACCCAGGCCGGCAGCAGTCATGGCATAAACATGCCATGTCACATTGGTCAGTTCCGGTAATTGGGCCATGAAAATCAGGATGGCCAGTGCGTTCACAAACCCGGTCACCACCGAGCGGGAGACAAACCGCATAAGGCCCCCGAGCTTCAGGTAACCGGCGCCTATCTGCAACAGGCCGGTAAGCAGTGTGGCTGCCAGCAGGTATTCCAGCCCATGTTCCTTGACCAGGGTTACCATCAGCAGCGCCATGGCGCCGGTGGCAGCCGAGATCATACCGGGGCGGCCGCCCACAAAGGCAATCACCACCGCAATACAGAAAGAGGCGTAAAGGCCCACTTTCGGGTCTACGCCGGCAATAATGGAGAAGGCGATGGCTTCGGGAATCAGCGCCAACGCCACCACAATACCGGCGAGCAGATCGCCCCGTATGTTGGAGAGCCAGTCGGCTTTGAGCTTGTTTACCATAGTTGATATCCAGTCAATTCATTGGAAGGGTGAACACTGCAGGCAAAGCCTGGAATAACTGATTTGGGCATTGGGAACTGAACGACTTGAGACGAAAACTCAGAGACAATAGAACCCGTGGTGCTCGCCGGAAGCGAATACAGATATTGGCTCAAGGAATTAACCTGGAGGGTGCGCCGAGCGCTAGGGTGGAGTGATCGTCGGGAATGTCGTGGAGACGTTCATTGAAGTCAGTTCATAGGCTGTGAAATTAAGGCGGCGGAGTCTACCAGAATGACGCCGGGAAAGTAACCGGCGTCATTATCTACTGCACTGAGTGCACGCTAGCCAGCGAGTGCTTCACATGGCCGCCCCCGACAAACCGTTACTGGCAAGATGGAACGCAATCACGGCCATCATCGAACCGATGGCCCCGTCAATGAACCGCCATGCCATGGGACTGGCCAACCAGGGCGACAGTGCAGCGCCACCAAAGGCCAGCAGACCGAACCACAGCACCGAAGCGCTGCTGGCTCCGGCCACAAACACGGCCGGACTCTCCTGCTGCGCCCCAATGGCCGGAATCAACAACAATGTGTCCAGATAAACCTGCGGATTCAGCAAGGTGACGGCCAGCGTAGTCAATACCACCACCCGCACGCTGGAAGCCGCTGATGCATCCGCACCAAGCCCCTTTCTCCCGGCGGCCACCTTGTAGAACGCCATCAATGCCAACCAACCCAGGAATACCACCCCGAGCCAACGCAAGATGTCGAGCGCCTCCGGCACTGCCATCAGTGCTGCATTCACGCCAAACATGCCGGCGGTAAACAACAGGATGTCTGCCGTCATGCAGATGCCGGCGCAATACCAGTGGTGCTCCCGGCGAATGGCCTGGCCCAGGATATAGGCATTCTGAGCACCGATCGCAATGATAATTCCACCGCACACGATCAGCCCTGTCAGGTAACTTGTCAGCATTCTTCCCTCCCGATCTGCTGGAAGCTTACCCGGAGACCGCTATACTTAAAATTCATAAACCTTATATCCCATGAATTTTTCTTATGCTGGATTACAAGCTGCTTCAGGCCCTGGCCGCCGTTATCGAAAACGGGGGGTTCGAACGTGCGGGCGAAATACTCGGGCTTACCCAATCAGCGGTTTCGCAACGTATCAAGTCACTGGAGGTGCGCCTGGGCCAGCCGGTATTGGTCAGGCACCCCGAACTCCAGGCAACACCAGCAGGTAACAAACTGCTTAACCACTTCCAACAGGTGCAGTTGCTGGAAAGAGACCTTCGCAAAACCATTCCTGCTCTCGCCGAGGACACCACGCGCTTGCGGATTGCCATCAACGCCGACAGCCTGGCGACCTGGTGGGCCGCTGTGGTCGGCAACTTCTGTAGCCGGGAGGGCGTGCTGCTGGATCTGGTCATTGAGGACCAGGATGTAGGCCTGAAACGAATGCGTGATGGGGATGTTGCCGCCTGCCTGTGCAGCAGCAGTCAGCCTGTTGCCGGGGGCCGATGCGTGGCCCTTGGAGAAATGACCTACATGCCACTGGCGACGCCACAATACGTCCGCCATTTTTTCCCGGAGGGTATTACCTCGGAGGCCTTTGCCAACGCCCCGGCCATCGTTTTCGGACCCAACGACCAGTTACAGCATCGGTTCATGGCTGGTTGCGGCTACCATGGCCGTTTTCCCTATCACCTGTGCCCCTCATCGGAAGGCTTCGTTCAGCTTGCCAGGGCCGGTATGGGCTACGGTATGATCCCCGGTGTCCAGGCCCGCAAATGGCTGGATGATGGCAGCCTCATCAATCTGGCGCCGGGCCATGAGCTGGCCGTTCCTCTCTACTGGCATTTCTGGCGCCACAGTGGAACCCTGCTCCAACGGCTGACCACCACCCTCGAAGAGGCCACAACACCCGATAATGGAAAACTCCATGGATGACGTAACCGGCCAGTTGATCGCCAACAACCAGACCACACTGAACCTGGCGACTGCCTTGCTGCTGGGG
The DNA here is from genome assembly GCA_033721715.1 of Marinobacter sp. GTDB lineage: Bacteria > Pseudomonadota > Gammaproteobacteria > Pseudomonadales > Oleiphilaceae > Marinobacter. The sequence continues at coordinate 351 of JAWWAM010000034.1, read as the reverse complement.
GCGATCATCGGTCTGGAGCGTGGCTGGGACGCCAGAAGCCAGGCGTCCGGGGAGCGTATCGCCGGCATCCGGACTTTTGCCCTGATTGGCCTGCTGGGCGGTGTCGCGGCGCTGCTGGCGCAAGAGGTTACCGAATGGGCGTTTCCGGTGCTCCTGATCAGCGTGGTGGCCATTGCGCTGGTAGCTTTCAGCGAACGCCTTTCCCATATCCGCAACTTCAGCATCACCGGCACCATCGGCATGGTGCTTACCTTCTGCTATGGCGCCATTGCCGTAGCGGTGGACCCGGCCATCGCCACCGGTGCGGCCGTGATTACCGCACTGATCCTGGACAACAAGAAGGAAATTCAC
>JAWWAM010000033.1:0-13674 GCA_033721715.1 Marinobacter sp. | reverse complement strand
TAATCCTCACCCTGGAGTTCGAGTTTTCCGGCTCTCTCTCGCGGATGACGTTCGGGCCGGTATTCAATCAGGCTGCCACTACAATGGTGGACGCTTTTTGTCGGCGCGCAGACGAGCTATATAAAGGGGGTGGGGCGTGATTAATGTGGAAGTAGCGTTCGCCCGGCCAGACAAACAGGAAATCATACGTCTACAGGTGGAGCAGGGGACATCCGCGGTAGAGGCGGTAAAGCGTTCAGGCATTGCCGCTGTGTTTCCGGAAATTGATCCGGACAAGGACGATATGGGTATCTTTGGAAAGGTGATCAAGAATCCGTCTGATCATGAGTTGCGGGATGGCGACCGGGTGGAAATCTACCGGCCGCTGAAAATCGATCCCAAGCAGGCCCGGCTGAACCGGGCAAAGAAGAAGGCTTGAGGCCGGCTCAGTAGGCCGGTGTTTCATCCTGCAGTTGTGCTTCGTAATATGAATACTGTTCGTTTTCGTAGTACACGATAACGCGCTGTTCCTTGATGTCGCCCCCGCGGCGCTGGAACGTGTAAACGTAGTATTCACGGGAAGGGTCGGCCGGATTGGTCATCAGCGGTGTTCCCAGCACGGAATGAACCTGGCTGCGAGACATGCCTTCGGTCAGTGAAGTCAGCTCTTCGTCAGTAAGTATGTTTCCCTGTTGTACATTTATCTTGTACACGCCTGGGAACGCACAGCCAGTCATGATGAGAGTGAGAATGAGAGCTGTGATCTTTTGCATCGCCGGGGGAAATCCTCTATCTTGAAATCGCCTGCCAGGGGCAGGTGTGACACGGTCTGACCGTTAACATGCGGCTCCATCATACCGGAAGCCGTGAAGCACACCAAAGAGTGAATCGTAACATGTCATCCGAAAACACCGAATTGCGAAAAGTCGGTCTGAAAGTCACTCTTCCGAGAGTGAAAATCTTCAATATCCTGGAAAACTCCGAGGAACATCACCTCAGTGCCGAGGATGTCTACAAAAAACTGCTGGAACAGGGTGATGACGTGGGCCTGGCGACTGTTTACCGGGTGCTGACCCAGTTTGAGGCTGCGGGCCTGGTTCTGCGCCATAATTTCGAGGGTGGCCATGCGGTGTTCGAGATGGCCGGTGACGACCACCACGACCATATGGTCTGCACACAGACCGGTGAGGTTATTGAGTTCGTCGACGAAGTCATCGAAGAGCGGCAACAGAAGATTGCCAGGGAGCGTGGCTATGAAATTGTCGACCATAGCCTGATTCTGTACGTGAAGCCCATCAAATCCTGAATGCCAGGAGCTGGCCAGGGCTGAATTTGGATTAAAAAAGGGGCGGGTGTTAACCCGCCCCAACAACTCTCAGGATCGAGAGGGGAATGCTCCTGACTTCTGCACGTATTCAGTGATGCGTGGCCTGGCCCTTCGTAAACATTTCGTGGGCGTGGGCAATGGTGTGTTCGGTCATATCAACCCCGCCCAGCATCCGCGCAACTTCACTTACCCTGCCATTTTCATCCAGCGATTCGATTTTCGAGTAGGTGGCGTCAGCTTCCGTAAACTTGCTGACGAACAGGTGCTGGTGGCATTGGGCGGCTACCTGGGCAAGATGCGTTACACACAGAACCTGCCCGTTGTCGCCAAGGCTTCGCAGTAGGCGACCCACCACTTCAGCCGTTCCCCCGCCAATGCCCACATCGACTTCGTCGAATACCAGGGTGGGCGTGGTGGAGGTTTGAGCGACCACAACCTGGATAGCCAGACTGATGCGCGACAGTTCGCCACCCGAGGCTACCTTGGCCAAGGGGCGCGCTGGCTGACCGGGGTTGGCGCTGACCAGGAATTCGATATCCTCCAGCCCATGGGGTGCCGGTTCGTCGCCCTTGTTGCGATTCAGGTGGGTGACAAACTGCACGGCCGGCATGCTCAACTGGGCCAGCTCTTCAGCAATCCGCTGGTCCAGATTCGCGGCGGCCTGCTGGCGCGCCTCTGACAGCTGTCTGGCCAGCTCATTGAACTGGCCAAGCTGTGCTTCCAGTTCCGTTTCCAGCTTTTCGACACTGCCTTCACCATCATCCAGCGACGCCAGTTCGGCACTGAGGGACTGGTGAAATTCAGGGAGGGCCTCCGGGGCGATTCGGTGTTTGCGGGCCATCTGGTAAATGGCGCTCAGGCGTTCTTCCACTTCCGCCAGCCTGGCGGGATCTGCGTCGTAATCTTCTACGAAGTGGCGCAGGTTATCGCCGGCTTCGGAAATCTGGATCTGGGCTTCATTCAGCATCTGAATGGTTTCTGCCAATGCCGGTACTTCCACCGGCAGTTGTTCCAGTTGCTGAAGCGCCTGCCGTACAAGGTTTGCGGCGCTGGTGTCATCTTCGGTGCACAGCAGGGTGGCCTGGTGGCTGCCATGCAGAACGGCGTCGGCGTGGCTCAGCTGTTCCTGCTCCTTCTCCAGTTGCTCCTGCTCTCCTTCTTCCAGGGCCAGCCGGTCGAGTTCTTCCACCTGATAACGCAGTAATTGCAGGCGGGCCTCGGCTTCGTCAGCATTCTGCCGGCGCTCGGTCAGCCGCTGGTGAGTTTGGTGCCAGATTTTCCAGGCCTCTTTGGTGTCGGCGGCAAGGGTTTCCGCAGCGGCAAATTCGTCCAGCAGTTTGCGATGGGTTTCCTTGCGGAGCAGTGACTGGTGTTGGTGCTGGCTGTGGATGTCCATCAGGGCGCTGCCCAGGTCTTTCAGGTGCGCGAGGGGGCAGGGCTGGCCGTTGATGTAGGCGCGGGAGCGGCCATCCTTGCTGATAACACGGCGCAGGATGCACTCGTTGTCGTCATCCAGTTCGTGCTCTTCCAGCCATTGCCTGGCTTCGGCGATCGCGGATACGTCGAAGGTGGCGGTGATATCTGCGCGTTTGGCGCCATGTCGCACGGCGCCGGCATCCGCACGGCCCCCCATGGCCAGACCCAGGGCATCCAGTACGATGGACTTGCCCGCGCCGGTTTCCCCGGTAAGGGCCGTCATGCCTTTTCCAAACTGAAGTTCAACCCGCTCGGCAATGGCGTAATTGGAGACGGTGAGTTGTGTGAGCATGCAGATATCCTCCGCTCGATTTCTGAATACTGTGATTACATACAGTGACTGTGAATATATACAGGCTTTTTGCGGTTTGCAAACATCAGCTTGAGAATTTGTGAAGGAATGACGTGCTTAACGGTTGAAACATTTGTTAAGGGCCCCATATCGGTTCGCAAACACGTTTTTCCCGGCTGTGTAGAGTCGGGGGCAATAGATAACCGGCCGGTGGTATGGCCGTATACGACCAAGCAGGAGTTGCCATGAGCGCGGACGATAAGCGTAACGAACGGGCTGAAGAAGAGCTCAGGTATGCCGCTGAAGCGGCCGACCAGAACAAAGGTGCCACAGAAGCGGCCCATCAGAATAATGGTGGCGTTGATGAAATCGAGGAGCGTGCCCCTGATAGCGCTCCCGATAGCGAGGTTGAAGCGCTGAAGGCCCAGGCGCAAGAGTTCCAGGAGCAGATGCTGCGCTCCCAGGCTGAAATGCAGAACGTCCGCCGGCGCGCCGAGATAGACGTTGAGAAAGCCCACAAATTTGCGCTGGAGAAGTTCGTAAAAGAGCTTCTGCCAGTCGCTGATAGTCTCGAGAAGGCTGTCGAAAGCACCGAAGGGCATGAAGATGCCGGAGAGCTGGTGGCGTCTATTCGTGAGGGGGTCGAAATGACCCTGAATCTGTTCATGAACAGCCTCGGTAAGTTCAACGTTGAGCAGCTCAACCCGCTTGGCGAGCCGTTTGACCCCCAGCAACACGAGGCGATGTCCATGGTGCCTGCGCCCAACGCCGAACCCAACAGCGTGGTGGCCGTAGTACAGAAAGGCTACATGTTGAATGAGCGGCTGGTCCGCCCCGCGATGGTGGTGGTTGCCAAGGCCGAGGATGCACCAAAAATCGACGAACAGGCTTGAAAAGCAGATTAATGCGCCAATATAGCCAGTAAACAGGCAGCGCAACGGGTTTCCCGAAAAGCTTTGCCGGTACTGGTTCAAAGGTAGCCGGAACTGAATTGAACAATCGAATTGGAGTGTTTACATGAGCAAGATTATTGGTATCGACCTGGGAACCACGAACTCCTGTGTGGCCATCATGGATGGCGACAAGGTCAAGGTTATCGAGAACGCCGAGGGTGATCGCACCACCCCGTCTATCGTTGCATACACTGAAGACGGTGAAACGCTGGTAGGCCAGTCTGCCAAGCGTCAGGCGGTTACCAACCCGAATAACACCCTGTACGCCATCAAGCGTCTGATCGGCCGTCGTTTCGAAGACGACGTGGTCCAGAAAGACATCAAGATGGTGCCATACAAGATCGCCAAGGCAGACAACGGCGACGCCTGGGTTGAAGTGAAGGGTGAGAAGATGGCACCGCCGCAGGTATCTGCGGAAATTATCAAGAAGATGAAGAAGACTGCCGAAGACTACCTGGGCGAGAAAGTAACCGAAGCGGTTATCACCGTGCCGGCCTACTTTAACGACAGCCAGCGTCAGGCCACCAAGGACGCCGGGAAGATTGCTGGTCTGGACGTGAAGCGCATTATCAACGAGCCGACCGCTGCTGCCCTGGCCTATGGCCTGGACAAGAAGAGCGGCGATCGCACCGTGGCCGTTTATGACCTGGGTGGTGGTACCTTCGATATCTCCATCATCGAGATCGCCGACGTGGACGGTGAGCACCAGTTTGAAGTGCTGGCCACTAACGGCGACACCTTCCTCGGTGGTGAAGACTTCGACATGAAGCTGATCGAATATCTTGCCGATCAGTTCAAGAAAGACAGCGGCATTGACCTGCGCGGTGACTCACTGGCCATGCAGCGTCTGAAAGAAGCTGCCGAGAAAGCCAAGATCGAGCTGTCCAGCAGCCAGCAGACCGACGTTAACCTGCCATACGTTACGGCAGATGCCAGCGGTCCCAAGCACATGAATGTGAAAGTGACCCGCGCCAAGCTCGAGTCACTGGTTGAAGAGCTGGTTGAGCGCAGCCTTGCGCCTTGCCGCACCGCGCTGGAAGATTCCGGTGCCAAGATCGGCGAAATCGACGAGGTAATCCTGGTCGGTGGTCAGACTCGCATGCCGATGGTTCAGGAGAAGGTGAAGAATTTCTTCGGTAAGGAAGCGCGTAAAGACGTGAACCCTGACGAAGCCGTAGCCATGGGTGCTGCCATCCAGGCGGCCGTGCTTTCCGGTGACGTGAAGGACGTTCTGCTTCTGGACGTAACCCCTCTGACCCTGGGTATCGAAACCATGGGTGGTGTGGCTACGCCGCTGATCGACAAGAACACCACGATTCCGACCAAGAAGTCGCAGACCTTCTCCACTGCAGATGACAATCAGACTGCTGTGACCATTCACGTGGTTCAGGGTGAGCGTAAGCAGGCGGCACAGAACAAGTCACTGGGCCGTTTCGACTTGGCCGACATCCCGCCGGCACCTCGTGGCGCACCGCAGATCGAAGTCACCTTCGACATTGATGCCAACGGTATCCTGAACGTGTCGGCCAAAGACAAGGCGACCGGCAAGGAGCAGTCCATCGTGATCAAGGCGTCGTCCGGTCTGAATGATGACGAGATCGAGAAGATGGTCCGCGACGCGGAGGCCAACGCCGACGAAGACCGTAAATTCGAGGAGCTGGTCCAGGCCCGTAACCAGGGTGATGCGATGGTTCACACCGTGCGCAAGACCCTGACAGATGCCGGTGACAAGGTATCCGATAGCGAGAAGGAATCTATCGAGGCGGCCATCAAGGAGCTGGAAGAAGCGCTGGCTGGTTCAGACAAGGACGACATTGAAGCCAAGACCCAGAAGCTGACAGAAGCATCTTCTGAAATGGCCCAGAAGATGTACGCGGAACAGGCAGAGCAGGCCCAGCAGGCCGGGGGCGAAGAAGCTGCCCAGTCCGGCTCCAGCGACGACGCCGTGGATGCTGAGTTTGAAGAAGTCAAAGATGACGACAAGCGATAAAACTTAGGATCATCAGGCAGTTGGAAAACGCGGGAGCTCTCCCGCGTTTTCCTCGTTTTACCAACAGGGTTTTAGAGCATGGCCAAGCGCGATTATTACGAGATTCTCGGGGTGTCCCGGGAAGCGGATGAAAAAGAGATCAAGCGAGCCTACCGCAAGCTCGCGATGAAGTATCATCCTGACCGGAATCCGGATGATGAGGACGCCGATCACAAGTTCAAGGAAGCCAGTGAGGCTTACGAGATACTGTCGGATTCCTCCAAGCGTGCGGCTTACGACCAGTTTGGCCACGCCGGCGTTGACGGCTCGGCCGGTGGCGGATTCGGAGGCGGCGGTGCCAGCTTCTCCGACATTTTTGGCGATGTGTTTGGTGACATCTTTGGTGGCGGCGGCCGGGGGCGCACCAGCCGGGGTGCGGACCTGCGCTACACCCTGGAGCTGGATCTTGAAGAAGCCGTAAAAGGCAAAACCGTTCAGATCCGAATTCCTGGTCATGCCGAGTGCGAAACCTGCGATGGCAGCGGTGCGGAAAAAGGTTCCCGCCCGGAAGCCTGTGGCACCTGTAACGGTATGGGTCAGGTTCGCATGCAGCAGGGCTTCTTTACGGTGCAGCAGGCATGTCCCACCTGCCGCGGCTCTGGCAAGGTTATCAAGAATCCATGTAAAACCTGTCATGGCGCTGGTCGTGTCCAGGAAGAGAAAACGCTCTCCGTCAAGGTGCCGCCGGGTGTGGACACCGGAGACCGCATTCGCCTGTCTGGCGAAGGTGAAATGGGCGTGGATGGCGGTCCGCCGGGGGACCTGTACGTGCAGATCGCCGTGCGGGAGCATTCCATCTTCACCCGCGACGGGCGCAACCTCTATTGTGAAGTTCCCATCAGCATCGTGGACGCCGCCCTCGGTGGCGAGCTGGAAGTGCCCACGCTTGACGGCCGGGTGAAGCTGAAGATTCCGCCAGAAACCCAGACCGGAAAACTGTTCCGTTTGCGTAACAAGGGTGTGAGCCCCGTTCGCGGTGGGCCGTCCGGCGATCTGTTGTGCCGGGTGATGGTAGAAACGCCGGTCAACCTCACCAAGCGCCAGAAAGAGCTGCTGGAAGAGTTCCAGGGAACTCTCGACAGCGGTGGCGGCAACCAGCACGGGCCACGGAAAAGCTCGTGGTTTGAAGGTGTGAAAAGCTTCTTCGACGAAATGAAATTCTGAGGACGGGTGACATGGGCGACATAAGGGTAGCCATTATCGGCGCGGCAGGACGCATGGGCAAAGTGCTGATCGAAGCCGTGGACGGCACTGAAGGTCTCCAGCTTGGCGCAGCCATTGTCGAGCCGGACAGCAGTCTTATCGGCGCTGACGCCGGAGAAATGACTGGCATCGGCAAAACCGGCATCAAAATGGCGGGTAGCCTGGCTGAGGTAAAAAACGATTTTGATGTACTCGTCGACTTCACCTTCCCGGACCTGACCCTGGAAAACGCCGAATTCTGCAAAGCGAACGGCAAGATGATCGTTATCGGCACCACCGGCCTGACCGACGCCGAAAAAGAACAGCTTGCCCTGGCTGCTGAACAGGCTGCCGTTGTCTTCGCCCCCAACATGAGTGTAGGCGTCAACGTCACCCTCAACCTGCTGCGCACCGCCGCGGCTGCGTTAGGTGACGACTACGACGTGGAAATCATCGAAGCCCATCACCGGCACAAGAAAGACGCCCCCTCCGGCACTGCCCTGCGCATGGGTGAGGTCGTCGCCGACGCCCTCGGTCGCGACCTCAAGGAATGTGCTGTCTACGGTCGTGAAGGTTTTACCGGCGAGCGCACTCGCAAGGAAATCGGCTTTGAAACCATCCGGGCCGGGGACGTGGTTGGGGATCACACCGTTATGTTTGCCACCGAGGGTGAGCGCATCGAGATTACCCATAAGGCGAGCAGTCGGATGACGTTTGCCAAGGGGGCGATGCGGGCAGCCCTATGGTTGGAAGGCAAGCCTGCCGGATTGTATGACATGCAGGATGTGTTGGGGTTGAAGTAAGGTTGCAGGATAACTCTGAGGTAGGGGGCTGGAGCATTCTTCCGGGAATGTCTTCGGCCATGGATGGCCGAAGTCAAGCGCACATGGACGTGCTTGTAGCGTTTCCCGGAAGAATGTTCCAGCCGCCTGCCGGGCTTGCGGCATCCCGAAATGCGCATGGACACAAAGCCCCATATTTCTTACAATGGGGCGGTTTAACTGCACCAAGCGTAGCTTTGACAACGCTCTATAGAAAAAGCGGGACGGAGTTCAACTCCCTCTCGCTTTTTTGCGACCTGAATTTGCGCTTGCGTTCCTGTTCGTGACGAACCTGTACGCCACTCGATGAGGATACAAGCCTTGAGTACACCAGCCATCCTTGCACTCGCAGACGGAAGCCTGTTTTACGGCACCGCCATTGGCGCTGAAGGGGAAACCAGCGGAGAAGTGGTGTTCAACACCGCTATGACCGGTTACCAGGAAATCCTGACCGACCCGTCCTACTCCCGCCAGATTGTAACCCTCACCTACCCCCACATCGGAAACACCGGTGTGAACGAAGAAGACATCGAATCCGATCGCGTACAGGCTGCCGGCCTGATTATTCGCGATCTGCCTCTGCTGGTGAGCAACTGGCGGAGCACCGGCTCGCTTCAGGATTACCTGCGAGACAACAACATCGTTGGCATTGCCGATATCGATACCCGCCGTCTTACCCGTATTCTGAGGGACAAGGGTTCCCAGAACGGCGCGGTGGTTGCGGGCACGAAGGCAACAGCAGAGCGTGCGCTGGAACTGGCCAACGCCTTTCCCGGGCTAAAGGGCATGGACCTGGCAAAGGAAGTGACATCAGAGAAAACCTGGACCTGGAGCCAGAGCGAGTGGAACATTGAAAGTGGCTACGGTGAGCGTACCGAATCGAAGTTCAAGGTCGTCGCCTGGGACTACGGCGTAAAACTCAACATCCTGCGCATGCTGGCCGGCCGGGGCTGCGATATCACGGTGGTGCCGGCTCAGACCCCGGCGTCAGAAGTGTTGGCGATGAATCCGGACGGCATATTCCTGTCCAACGGCCCCGGCGACCCGGAGCCCTGTGACTACGCCATCGCCGCCATCCGCGAAGTGCTGGAAACCGAGATTCCCGTATTCGGCATCTGCCTGGGTCATCAGTTACTGGCTCTGGCCAGTGGTGCGAAGTCCGTCAAGATGGGTCACGGCCACCACGGTGCCAATCATCCCGTCCAGAACCTGAAAGATGGTACCGTGATGATCACCAGCCAGAACCACGGTTTCGCGGTGGATGAGGCCAGCCTGCCAGACAATCTGGAGGCCACCCATAAATCCCTGTTTGATGATTCCCTGCAGGGAATTCGCCGTACCGACAAGCCAGCCTTCAGTTTTCAGGGCCATCCGGAAGCCAGTCCGGGCCCCCATGATGTGGCGCCGCTGTTTGATGAATTTATTCGCCTGATGGAGGCACGTTAATGCCGAAGCGTACCGACATTAAAAGCATTCTGATCCTCGGCGCCGGCCCCATCGTGATCGGGCAAGCGTGCGAATTTGACTACTCTGGAGCCCAGGCCTGCAAGGCTCTGCGGGAAGAGGGGTACCGGGTTATCCTGGTTAACTCCAACCCGGCCACCATCATGACGGATCCGGTCATGGCCGATGCCACCTACATCGAGCCCATTACCTGGAAAACCGTCGAGAAAATAATCGAGAAAGAGAAGCCGGATGCGCTGCTGCCCACCATGGGCGGCCAGACTGCGTTGAACTGCGCGCTGGATCTGGAGAGGCACGGCGTGCTGGATAAGCACGGTGTTGAGATGATTGGTGCCAATGCTGACACCATCGACAAGGCCGAGGACCGCGACCGCTTCGACAAGGCCATGAAGAAAATCGGCCTGGAATGCCCGCGGGCCACCATCGCCCACTCCATGGCGGAAGCCTGGGAAGTGGCCGACGATATCGGTTTCCCCTGCATCATTCGCCCGTCGTTTACCATGGGCGGCTCCGGCGGTGGTATCGCGTACAACCGTGATGAATTCGAGGAAATCTGTACCCGTGGTCTGGATCTGTCGCCGACCAACGAGCTGTTGATCGACGAGTCCCTGATCGGCTGGAAAGAGTACGAAATGGAAGTTGTCCGCGACAAGAACGACAACTGCATCATCGTCTGCGCCATTGAGAACTTCGACGCCATGGGCGTGCACACTGGCGACTCCATCACCGTGGCGCCGGCCCAGACCCTCACTGACAAGGAATACCAGATCATGCGCAACGCCTCGCTGGCGGTGCTGCGTGAAATCGGTGTGGAAACCGGCGGCTCCAACGTGCAGTTTGGCGTGAATCCGGACACCGGCCGCATGGTCGTTATCGAAATGAACCCGCGGGTTTCCCGTTCCTCGGCGCTGGCCTCTAAGGCCACTGGCTTCCCCATCGCCAAGGTGGCGGCCAAACTGGCGGTAGGCTATACCCTCGACGAGCTGCGCAACGAAATTACCGGTGGTGTTACCCCGGCCTCGTTCGAGCCCAGCATCGACTACGTGGTTACCAAAATTCCGCGCTTCACCTTCGAGAAGTTCCCCCAGGCAGATGCCCGCCTGACCACGCAGATGAAGTCCGTGGGTGAGGTGATGGCTATTGGCCGTACCTTCCAGGAGTCCCTGCAGAAAGCCATGCGTGGCCTGGAAGTGGGTTCTGACGGCTTTGAAGAGCAAGTGGACCTTAGTACCACTGACGGTCAGGAAACGCTCACTCAGGAGCTCAATGTCCCCGGTGCCGAGCGTTTATGGTACATCGGTGATGCCTTCCGTGCGGGTATGTCCGTGGACGATGTGTTCCGTAACACCCATGTCGACCCCTGGTACCTGGTGCAGATCGAGGACCTGATCAAGGAAGAGAACGCGCTCAAGTCCGCAGGGAAGGCCGATATCGATCGCGACACCCTGTTCCGCCTGAAGCGTAAGGGGTTCTCGGATGCTCGGCTGGCTTCGTTGCTGGGCCTTTCTGAGGTCAGCTTGCGTAAGCTGCGCCATGACATGAACATCCGCCCGGTGTACAAGCGGGTGGATACCTGTGCCGCAGAGTTTGCCTCCTCTACAGCCTACATGTATTCCTCCTATGAGGAAGAGTGCGAGGCGGATGCCTCCGACCGCGAGAAAATCGTGGTGATTGGTGGCGGCCCCAACCGCATCGGTCAGGGCATTGAATTCGACTACTGCTGTGTTCATGCGGCGCTTGCGATGCGTGACGATGGTTACGAAACCATCATGATCAACTGCAACCCGGAAACGGTGTCTACCGATTACGATACCTCGGACCGCCTCTACTTCGAGCCGATCACCCTGGAAGACGTGCTGGAAATCATCAACGTCGAAAAACCAAAGGGCGTAATCGTCCAGTACGGCGGCCAGACCCCGCTGAAACTGGCCCGTGGCCTGGAGGCCGCCGGCGTGCCCATTATTGGTACCAGCCCGGATGCCATCGACCGCGCAGAAGACCGGGAACGGTTCCAGCAGATGATTGGCCGCCTTGGTCTCCTTCAGCCGGAAAACGCGACTGTGCGCAGCCACGAGGAAGGCATCGTCGCCGCCCGTGAGATTGGTTATCCGCTGGTGGTTCGTCCGTCTTACGTACTGGGTGGTCGTGCCATGGAGATCGTCTACGACGAAGAAGAGCTGGTCCGCTATATGCGCAATGCGGTACTGGTCTCCAACGACAGCCCGGTATTGCTGGACCACTTCCTGAACGCAGCCATTGAGGTGGATATTGATGCCATCAGTGACGGCAAGGATGTGGTCATCGGCGGTATCATGCAGCATATCGAGCAGGCCGGCGTTCACTCCGGTGACTCCGCATGCTCTCTGCCGCCTTACACGCTGCCGAAAAACGTGCAGGACGAGATGCGCGAAGCTGTGCGCAAGATGGCTATTGAACTGGAGGTCATCGGCCTGATGAACGTCCAGTTGGCCTGGCAGGACGGCCGGATCTACGTCATTGAAGTGAATCCCAGGGCTTCCCGCACCGTGCCGTTCGTATCCAAGGCCATCGGTGTGTCGCTGGCCAAGGTGGCCGCGCGGGTCATGGCTGGCAAATCACTTGCCGAGCAGGGCTTCACCCAGGAAATCGTTCCGGCTTATTATTCCGTCAAGGAATCGGTATTCCCGTTCAACAAATTCCCGGCGGTGGACCCCATTCTGGGGCCGGAAATGAAATCTACCGGTGAGGTAATGGGCATTGGGGACAGCTTTGACGAAGCTTTTGCCAAGGCGGCTCTGGCCTCTGGTGAGCGCCTTCCGGTAAAAGGAACGGCCTTTATGTCAGTTCGTGACGTCGATAAGCCCGGTGCCGCCAAAGTGGCGCAGGATCTGGTCGACGCCGGATTCAAAGTGATCGCCACCACCGGTACCGCCAAGGCTCTGAAAGAAGCCGGTATTACTGTTGACCGGGTAAACAAGGTGCGGGAAGGCCGTCCGCATATTGTGGATGCCATCAAGAATGGTCAGGTTCAACTGATTATCAACACCACCGAAGGGCGTAAGGCTATTTCAGACTCGGCGCAGATTCGCCAGTCCGCCTTGCAGTCCAAGGTAACCTATACAACGACCCTGGCGGGCGGTGAAGCGTTCTGCAGGGCAATCATGTTTGGCCCTGAGCGCACTGTACGCCGTCTTCAGGATCTACACGCAGGAAAGTAAGACTATGGCTGACAGAGTACCCATGACAAAGGCGGGTGAAATCCGCCTCCGTGACGAGCTTAAGAAACTGAAGTCCGAAGATCGTCCGCGGGTGATCGCCGCTATTTCCGACGCCCGTGAACACGGCGACCTGAAAGAGAATGCGGAATATCATGCGGCCCGCGAGCAGCAGAGCTTTATCGAAGGCCGCATCCAGGAAATCGAGGGCAAGCTGTCCGCAGCTCAGGTCATTGACGTCAACACCATCGAAAACACCGGCAAGGTGATTTTCGGTACTACGGTGCGCCTGCTCAACGTGGATACCGATGAGCAGGTAACCTACCAGATCGTTGGTGAAGATGAGGCCGACATCAAAGCCGGCAAGCTGTCGATTTCCTCGCCCATTGCCCGGGCCCTGGTGGGCAAGAGCGAGGGCGACGTGGTGGCGATTCGTGTGCCATCAGGGACGGTTGAGTACGAGATCGAGCAGGTAGAACACATCTGAAGCCAGGGATGCCTTCGGGCACAAAAAAGCCGGCGGGGCTGACCCCGCCGGCTTTTTGCTTTGTCTGCCTTTGCTTCCAGGGGCTCAGTGCTTCTGGCGCAGGAGGTTGGAAAGCTTCGGGTTGGGCTTCTTCGCCCGGCGCATGATGACGGCTATCTTGCCGATGGTCTGTACCAGTTCGGCGCCTGAGGCCTCGCACAGGGCGGCTACCGCTTCCTGGCGGGCCTCCCGGTCCTGGCTGGCTACCTTGATCTTGATCAGTTCGTGATCGTTCAGGGCGCGCTCAAGCTCTTCCTGAAGCCCTTCTGTCAGGCCCTTGTCGCCCACAGTGATGACTGGCTTCAGGTTGTGGGCGATGCCCCGGTACTCCCGGCGCTGTTCTGGCGAAAGACTCATTATGTAATCTCTTTATGGATGCAATTAACAAATCGTCAGCGGCGAAACAGCGGACGATTCCGTATAATTGCTGG
>JAWWAM010000032.1:0-13674 GCA_033721715.1 Marinobacter sp. | reverse complement strand
GGTGCTTTCGGTGCCCATGGGCTGCGGGGTGTCCTTGGTGAGCGCGGCCTTGAAGTTTTTCAGACTGCCGTCACATATCAGGTATACCACTCACTGGCACTCATCCTGGTGTCGATGCTTCCAATGGCGGGCTTGTCACGGCACCTGCTGGGTATTGCCGCGGGTTTCTTTGTTGCCGGTATCCTGCTGTTCAGCGGCAGCCTGTACCTTCTGGTGCTCACGGACATTCGCTGGGTCGGGCCGGTGACACCGGTTGGCGGGATCAGCTTTATGGTGGGCTGGATACTGGTGGCTATCTCGGGATTCAGACGTTAAAGACAGACGTTATGCAGGTACGGTTATGCAGGTTCAGGTAAATGGTGACGCCATGGAGCTTCCGGATGAAGCTACGGTGGCGGTATTGATTGATCGGTTGGCACTGGCGGGTAAGCGCCTGGCGGTGGAAGTAAACGAGGACATCGTTCCACGCAGCCAGCACACCGAATTCACTCTCAGCAACGGCGACAGGGTAGAGGTTGTCCACGCCATTGGCGGCGGTTGAGGCTGGTTATTTTTTATTCCCGATTTCAATGACAGGTTCAGGTGTTCAGCATGAGTGAGAGTTCCGAAAGACCCCTTCCCGAAGACAAGCCACTGGAAATTGCCGGGCAGGTCTATCAGTCCCGTCTGCTGGTGGGCACTGGCAAGTACCGCGACATGATGGAGACTGGCCACGCTATTGAAGCCAGCGGCGCCGAGATCGTCACCTTTGCCGTTCGCCGCACCAACCTCGGCCAGAACCCGGATGAGCCGAATTTGCTGGATGTCGTCTCGCCCGACCGGTACACCATGCTGCCGAACACTGCCGGCTGTTACACCGCCAGGGATGCCGTGCGAACCTGCAAGCTGGCGCGGGAGCTGCTGGACGGCCATGACCTGGTCAAACTGGAAGTGCTGGGCGAAGAGAAAACGTTGTACCCCAACATGACCGAAACGCTGGTGGCGGCGGAAGAGCTGATCCGGGATGGCTTCAAGGTCATGGTGTACTGCTCTGACGACCCCTTGCTGGCCAAACGCCTGGAAGAGATGGGCTGCATCGCCATCATGCCCCTGGGCGCACCCATCGGCTCCGGCCTTGGTATCCAGAACCGTTACAACATCCGCCTGATCGCTGAAAACGCCAATGTACCGGTGTTGGTGGACGCCGGTGTGGGTACTGCCTCTGATGCCACGCTGGCCATGGAACTGGGTTGTGACGGCGTACTGATGAATACGGCCATCGCCCTGGCCCAGGACCCGATCCGCATGGCCAAAGCCATGCGCCTGGCGATTGAATCCGGCCGCGATGCCTATCTGGCTGGCCGGATGCCGAAGAAGCTCTACGCCAGTGCGTCGTCTCCCATTGATGGCACCTTCTTCTGATCTGGGGCACAATCTCAACAAGCGATACGGAGACAGGCGGGCACGTCCATTCGGGACCGTAAAAAACAGGGATGTTTTTTACGAGCCTACAGGGACGTATTCACGGCGTGTCCCGAATGGACGTGCCCGCCTGTCTCCGTACTCCCAAGTCAATCAGAGCGCTGTAGTCCTGTTATGACAGAACAAAAAACAAGTCGTCGCGATGCGATTCTCCATGCCCTTGTGGAGCTTCTGGAAAAAGATCCAGGAGCCCGCATCACCACTGCCGGCCTGGCTAAATCCGTTGGGGTTACGGAGGCGGCCCTATACCGGCATTTTCCCAGCAAACGGAAAATGTTCGAGGCTCTCATCGAGTTTGCCGAGGAGGCCGTGTTTTCCCGCTGTCAGGTGATCCTCCAGGAACAGGAGGATGTGCGTGTCCGGTTGCAGCAACTGGTGCATCTGGTACTGGTGTTCGCCGAACGTAATCCGGGACTTTGCACGGTTCTTACCGGCGATGCGCTAATGGGAGAGAACGACGCCCTGCGCAAGCGCGCCTCGCAGTTTTTCGAGCGGCTGGAAACCCAGGTGCGGCAGGCACTGAAGGAAGGTGAGATTCGCCAGGGCTTGCGGCCCCGGACCAGTTCGGCCCGCGGTGCGGATTTTGTGCTGGTGTTTGTTGAGGGCCGGGTGCAGCGGTTTATCCGATCTTCGTTTTCCCGTTTGCCTTCCAGTGATTTTGAGGAGGCCTGGGGGCTGGTGTCGGAGGCAGTCTGGGGTGGCAACCCCTGACCTACGTTTCTACGTTCACTCAATCGTATCCTGATGCCTTACGCAGAATCTTCCGCACCGGCTCCCAGACGGCTGGCGCGGATATCAGAATATCCTTCCCCCAAAGGTCAGCCGGGTAGCCCTCCGGCACCTCACTGAAATGCCCCGCCATTGCGCCCGCTTCCAGGGCAATCAGCCGTGCGGCGGCGAAATCCCAGGGGCTGACGTTTTCGTAGTAGATGTCCAGTCGGCCACAGGCCACCCAGCAGATGTCCAGTGCGGCTGAACCGATGCGGCGCAGGTCGCGGCACTGGTGAATCATGGCGTCCAGGCGGCGTAGCAGTGGTTCCAGGCTGTCCTTGGTGTAGGGGAAACCGGTGGCGAACAGGGAATCCCTGGGCACGGTGGCTGCGCTGTGTTGTATCGGGCTGCCATTCAACGTGGCGCCACTGCCGCGAACGGCGCGGAAGGTTTCACCAGCAAATGGCGCATGCACCACGCCCACCTGAACCCGGCCTTTCTCGGCGTAAGCAATAGAAACCGCGACCTGGGGATGACCATAGGCGTAGTTCACGGTGCCATCGATGGGGTCGATAATCCACAAAGGGGTGTCCAGCTCTTCGGCCTGGCTCAGGTCGGGCATGGTTTCTTCGGAAAGAATGCGGTGCTCGGGGAAGCGCTCGCGAATGGCACCGGTGATCATCTCGTCCGCCATCACGTCAGCGTGGGTGACCAGTTCCGTCTGCTGTTTGTAATCCGTGCGCAGGGTGTTTTCGTCACGCTCGCGCTTGACCAGTCTGCCTGCCCTCAGGGCCAGTTCTTCGGCAAAATCAGCAATGGTGTCAATGGTTTCCGGGTCAGACAACATGGCGCCCTCCGAGCAACAAATGAAGGCGCCAGTCTAACACGATCCGGTTACAGTCCGGTCAGCCACTGCTCCATTCTGTCCATCGCTTTCACCAGTCGCGGGCAAGCCTGGTTGACGAAGTCGTCCTCCAGCTCCTGGTCGGCGTAATCCTCGCCAGCCAGTTTCAGAGCCTCGGCACCATCGAAGTCCACGAACGCCAGCCGGGCAGCGAGGTGGTCCGGAGCAAAGCCAAAATCACTCGCCGGCAGAATGGCGACACCGGTATCTTCCAGTAGAGACTGACAGAGTGCCTGGCTGGTCTTGATATCGCGCCGTGCCAGGGCATCGCGGAAACCGGAGAAATCCGGAAACAGGTAGAAGGCCCCCTCGGGTTTCTGTACCACAGCTCCCATGGAGATCAGCCGGCGATGCAGGTATTCACCCACTGCCTTCAATACCCGGCGTGACTGCTTCAGGTATTCTTCCAGATCATCGCCCCCGGTGAAAGCAGCAATAGCTGCGTGCTGGATGGGTGCGCTGGTAGCGGTATAGGTCTCGCTGGCGATAATGGCCATGGCGTCCTGCAGCGGCCTCAATTCGGGCGGAAAGATAAAGGTGCCCAGGCGCCAGCCACCGGCCCCAGCCCACTTGCTCAACCCGGTGCTGATGATGGTGCCCTCGGGATAGTAGCGAGCAATTGACTTGTGTTTGCCCTCAAAGTGCACTTCGCCGTAGATCTCGTCCGACAGCAGGATCAGTTTGTATTTCCGTGCAACATTGGCGATGGCCAGCAACTGATCATCCGTATAGGTGCAACCGGTTGGGTTGGAGGGATAGTTCAGAATCAAGATGCGCGGACGGGAAGGGTCGTCGCGGCAAATGATATCGAGTTCTTCCGCTGTCAGCTGCCAGTTGTTCTCGGCATGGGTCGGCAGCCAGTGAACCGAACGGCCGATGATCCGGGCCTGGGGGGCGTAGGATACCCAGCTGGGTCTCGGAATTAGCAGGTCGCCGTAATAGGCCAGTTGCAGCATGAACAGAAGTTCCTTGGAACCCGGCCCGATCAGCACATCCTCCCAGATGCAACGCATGCGCTCACTGCGGTTGATGTAACCGGCGATTGCTTCCCGCAGGGCCTTCAGTCCCTTTACCGGCAGGTAGTCTTTCTCGTGGGCGTGTTCACGCAGAGCGTCGACGACCCTTTCCGGTACCGGAAAGGGCGACTGGCCAAGCCCCAGTTTGACGATATCCCGGCCCTCGGCACGGAGCTGGTTGCTGAGCTCGTTGATACGCAGGGTGGCTGAGGGCTGGATGCCCCGCACATTGAGGTTGATGGCGTAGCGGTGGTCTGTCTGGATATCCATGGTTCCGGTCTGTTGTGTGATTGGGTGGCATCAACCGCAGTATAGGAAACCTTTACAAATCTGTGTGTTTTCTCTGATAGGTGATTGCCGCAGGTTTTAGGGCAACGTCAGTAGGAATCGTTGGGCAAGAGATCGTTCAGCGCCTGATTGAATTCATCCCGTAACGCTTCACCACGGGGGTGTTGGCGGGAAAACGCGGCCCTGAAGCCCCGCCTGGTTCCCACAGTGGCGGGTATGGCGGTAACCTTGGACAGCTCCGGGTGCTCTGGCAGGTGCTTTTCGAGAAGATAGCTGCAAACCGATTCTTCGCAGATAAAGAGGTCGATACGCCCCCGGGCAATCATTCTGAGCCCGGTCAGTTCAGGAGACTCCTGGCTGATCTGGATCACCCTCGCGTTACCCGCCGCCAGCCACTTCATGAACTCCGGGGCATAGCTGTAGGCAGCTGAAAGCCCGATTCGCAACCCGGCCAGGTCATCCAGTTCCTGCCACTGAAGATCACGACCTTCCAGTTTGAAAAAAACATCGCGGGCCTCACTGAGCGGGGCCGTGAAGTAATAATGGCGCTCCCTGTCCCGGGAGGCGGTCAGCGAATAGATCATGTCGGAGGTGCCCGCCCGGGTACTCGCTTCTGCCCGGGCCCATGGCAGCAACCGGATGTCAGGATAATACCCCATGGAGGAAAGCACCTGGCGGACCATATCGGTATGGGTGCCTCTGACTTGGCCCTCCTCCAGATATTCATAGGGTGGGTAGTCGGAGGTGACCACTCTCAGTACATGGGGGTCCGCAAGGGTGAGCGCAGGCAGCAACACTGATAACAGCAAGACAGGGCAACGAAATAACATCAGCGTTTGAATCCGCAACAGAGCAAGGGGTTCGAGAAAGACAGTATAGCGGCCAGTTGCTCTCCCTGCACGAGCCGAAAAAACGATCCGATCATCGCAGACCCACATAATACTGTCACAAACTGTTAAGCAGCAAACGGTTGGTTGTCGGATTTCTTCGTATAGTGACCGTGGCCGCAGTAACAAAAACAGTAACGGTGCGGAGATATCAATGAATACCCGAATGGCTGAAAAAGCCGCTTGTGTAACATCTTCCGCCGGGGGCGACCCGCTGTTGCCCCGGGTTCTTATTGTGGACGATCACCCCTTCTTTCTGTTCGGGCTTACCGCCATTCTCGAACAGGAGAAACTGGTGAATGATGTGGTTTGCGTTGCCTCGATTGCTGACGCCGTCGAGGATCTGCTCCGGCATCCTGAAACCTCACTGGTACTGCTGGACCTCACTCTTCAGGGAGAGGCTGGCCTGTCACTTTTTGCCGAGCTGGAGGGCATCGGGCTTCCGGTACCGGTCGTAGTGATTTCCAGTCGCGAAGACGAGACCTCGGTACGGGCTGCGAAATCGGCAGGGGCGGTGGGATTCCTTCCCAAATCTGCCGATCGCCACTCCCTGGTCCGGATGATACGCCGGGTCAGCACGGGTCAGCTTTTCTACCCCACCTTGCAAATGCCCGCACCCAGTGGCGAGACGCTGACGCCAAGACAGCTGGAAGTACTGGTTCTGCTGGCGGAAGGGCTGCCTAACAAGAGAATCTGTCAGGTGCTGAACCTGACAGAACACACGGTGAAAACCCACCTCAAGGCCATTTTTGCCCATCTGGGCGCCCATAACAGAACAGAGTGCGTTGCCCAGGCTCGGGCTCTTGGCCTGATTTGAAGTCAGCTTTTGGTGCGGGTCAGCTGCACAATAGCTGCTCGCAGACGCATTGGTATCAGGGGCTTGTGCAGAACCCATAGCCGCAGGGCGGCATCGTACCCCTGTGGGTGGGCAGTGTTCGCGGTCATCAGTATGCCTCCGGCAAGTGAATGTTTCTGCTGCAAGGTATTGAACAGACTGTGCCCGGACATGCCTGGCAGATGAACGTCGCTGACGAGAAGGGTGTCGGGAAGCGCCGGCCACTGCTTGACAGCCTGTTCCGCTGTTGCGAACCCCTGTACCCGGTAGCCCCATGCCTCAAGTGTCTGGCACACCCAATGCCTTGCCTCGTGGTGATCTTCAACCACAACCAGGCAATGCTCCTGCAGGCTGTGGCCACTGTTTCCGGTGTGCGGCGTCGTGCTTGTTGCCGGTGCCCGGGTGGCGGGCAGGCTGATCCGGAAGCCGGCACCACGTCCCGGTTGTGATGTCACTTCACAGGTCCCCTCCATCAGTCCGGTGAGTTCCCGAACAATGGCCAGCCCCAGGCCAAGCCCGGGATCGTGGCGCTTGCTGTTGCGGTAAAAGGGCGCAAAGATCTGGCCAAGCGTTGCCTGATCCATACCCTTGCCGTTGTCTTTTACTTCAAAGATCAGGCGCCTGCCCCTGTGGATTGAGCAGAGAGAGATCCTGCTGGCATCGCTGTGATCCAGCGCATTGACCACCAGATTCTGCAGCACCCGGTGCAGTAGTTCCGGATCGGCCATCACACCCGCAGGCTGTTTCGGTGTTTCAATATCGAGCTCGATGCCCTGGCGCTGAGCCTGTTCCGTGCAGGTTGCCGCGATCTGCCGCATGACCTCCAGTGGGGACAATTCTTTGGGCTCAGGCTTGATCATGCCCTCCTGAAGTCGCGATACATCAAGTACCGAAGCCAGCAGGTTATTGAAATGATTGACTGAGTGTTTGAGGCGCGACACCAGCCTGGCCTGCTGTTCTGGCAGGCCGTTGGAGGTGAGATTCTCCAGTACCAGACTGATGATGTTCAGTGGCTGGCGGAGGTCATGGCTGGCAACGGTGATCAGGTGGGTTTTGCGCTGGCTCTCCAGTTCGGCCTGGTGTCTGGAGGCTTCCAGTAACTGGCGATCGAGAAAGTGGGCGCGTTGCCGGTGTTCGCTGAGCCACGAGCCCACCATCCCGATGATATTGGCCGTGATAATGAAAAAACCGTTGATGAGCAGCTGGCGGACACTCATGCCGGTGGCCGCCTCAACCGTCAGATAGGCTGCAATCACCAGCATGGAAAGGAGCGATACGGTGCGGAACGGTATTCCCATCACGAAATAGCCGAACATCAGCATCAGCAGGATGCCCTCATAGGGCAAGGGGTGGTGAGCGAGCCGTGCGATACCAATGATGGCGACCACACTCAGGCCGCCAATCAGGTAGGCAATGCCATAGAGGGTGACAAAGGTGCCGGGCCTGAGCTTCCGCCACGAGAGCCACCACACGCCGGAAATGACGGGGCAGGTTATCAACAGCCTCACGGCCATGGTTTCCCCGGCGATGGATGGTGGCAACATCATAGCGTCGAGAAGGGCGTAAACCAGGAACAAGAGGAGGGCCGCCGCAGAAACGGGGCGGGCCCGTTCTCGTATGCCTTCGTTGCGGATTTCCTGATAGCAGCGCTCCAGTTCGGGCTCGAATCGCAACCTCCGGAACCCGGGGTATCGTTGATCCCGCAACTGATCAATATTCATGGATGGATGTCCGGCGGTGTTATTGTTTTTCTCAGTTTAACGCCGCCGGGTCGTTGTGAATGGCAGTAGTGCACATTACGGTGATTGCGTTTCCAGCGCCCGTAGCTTCGCCCAGGTCCGGGATTGTTCGTCCTCGAAGTGCTGTTGCAACAGGCGGGTTTCCATGGCGGCCCGGTCCTCCCGGGTAACGCCGGACTGGTCCAGGCTGGCAAGCTCCCGACGATACTGCTCGAAGCGCTGGTCAAACTGCTCCCTTTCTTCCAGGTAGGCCACCACCTCCGCGGTTTGTGCCGGGTCTACCCCCATTTTCCTGAGCTGTTCGCCGGCGTCTTGCGGGGAACTGGCATCGGCCAGAGCCTTCTGGCGCTGCTGGTACCGTTCGCCATCGGCCATCATGCGGGTTTCTGTACGGCGAATAACGTCAGGGAGCTGCTGGCGATGCCATTCCTGCAGTGTGGCTTTGGCTTCCGGGGAAAGATCGGTTCTTTGCTGGATATCCAGGCTGGCCAGGGTGTAATCCCCGTAGGCTTCTTCCAGCCCGAAAAAGGCCTCATGAGTGTTGGGGTCGAAGGAGCTCCGCCTCAGCTGCTTCAGGTCGGTCAGTGCGCCTTTCAGCATCTCCAGCTGATACCGGGGGTCGTGTTGCCGGCCGGGGTCGAGGTTCTGGCTCCCGAGGGTCAGTGCGCTTTCCTTGTAGCTCAGGTACTGATCAAGCAGGGCCAGGGCCTGCTCTGCTGCCTGTGGAGGGAGGCTTTCCCGGGCCAGCCTCTCGATTTCTGCCAGGGATTTCTCAGGGGAGACCTCGCCCACGGTATTGAGGAAATAATCGAAAAAGTCCCTGGTTTCAAGATTAACGATCAGGTTGCCATTGCTGTCGGCCTTCAGGCTGCCGTCGATGTGCGTACCGGCAAGCGAGCTGGCGAATGGCTGGTCGCCGAGACTCGCCGGGGTGCTGTAGGTGTCGGGCGTTGCTTTTGGTTCTGCAATGTCAGTTTTACCGGCAGTTCCGGTCGTTTCCGGTGCCGGGGTGGCCGCGGTGTCGGAGGCCACAGTGTGGGTGTTTTCTGCTTTGTTCTCTGGCTTATCAGTCAGGAACCAGATGCTGAATACAAAAACCGGTATGACTGCGATGAGAGATAGAAAGGCTAATTTTTTCAGGGATCTGTTACTGGGCATGTCAGATATCCAGCCATGGCTAATACAGGAATCACCGGAGCCGGCTGTGCCGGTCCGGTGAGGTGTCAGCTCAGGGAGAAACGCTGGCGATTATAGCCCGCGATTCTTCAGGCGATTGGCGTGGCTGCGATAGAGGGAAACCGGGCTGGTCCTCCAGGAACGGGCGCCAAACAGGTGATTAATGGCGTCCACGTGGTTCATGTCGTAATGGGTGCCGATCACATTGCCCATCTTCGTGGCGCACTCGCCTACCAGGCCGTCGTTAGCCTCATTTCCGAAGGCCAGTGCCGTGACACCCAGGAATGGGTCGGTGATGTCTGTCCAGTTCGTCCAGACTGAGGTGCCGGTCCAGGAAAAGAACTTGATCTTGTTGCCGTTAATCCAGATATCCTCATTGGTACCGGCACAGGACCAGCGGTTAACCCCTTTCCAGCCCAGCGCGTCATTGAGCTGTGTCGTTCCGCGGGTGGTCAGCGTTTCCAGTGCAGCCAGCCCGTCCTGGGGGTTGTCAGAGTCCGACAGGGCATTGACCAGATCACCCAGTGCGTTGGCAATGGCGTCAGCGCCACCTTCAACATGGCTGCCCGGTGGAAGGATGCCGCGAACAACATCGGCCACCCTGGAGCCTTTGTTCACCCCGTTGATGGAGGTAACAGAGGCGATTTTGTGGGGGATCAGCGAGGCGGTAACACGGGATGTCGGTGCGCCCTGACTGTGAGCCATGATATTGACCTTGGACTCGCCCAGGCCGTTGATATAGTTGGCAAGCTGTTGGCCTCGTTGTTCACTGCTGTTAACAAACGAAACACTGGCTGAATACACTCTCGCGCCACTGCGCTCGAGGTTCCACGGAATGTTGTGGAAGTAGTTGATCAGTCCACCGATAGTGTTGAAACCGGTGACACCGTGAACGAGAACAATGGGATGCTTTGTCTGGGTGTAGCTGGCATGGCTGAGTGTGGGTGCGGCAAGCACGGCACAGCTCATGATCACTGCGAAAGTGATGAGTTTACGCATGGTTGACTCCTGTTGTTTTTGTGAATCGGCTACCGGATCTGGCAGCCTTTGTCGCCAATGCGTTGCGGATTATTTGCGATTACGGGGCGAGTAAGAATCGCCCATTTGGGGGAGATAATGTGTCGTGGTTTGCGGGAGAGGGGAGCTGGGGCGGTTTACAGGTCGGGCCCGAAACGGTGAGGCTCCAGCTCCATATGAACAATGCGCTGGCCGAGCATGATGATGCGGCCGTTGTAGCGTTCTTCTCCGGTGGAGGTGAAGTCGAATAGAAATCGGCGCCACACGCGCAGGCTGCCGTTGTCGTCTCGCTTGAACCAGAGGCCGCGAAGATAGACCGCATCGTCCAGCAGCATCACGTCCATCTTCTTGCAATAGTTTCTGGCAGCCTGGAGCACAAAGTCCTTTATGGCCTTGGCTCGCCACCAATACCAGGTGACGAAGCCGGCCACAAAGAGCCAGAAAAGCGTTCCCAGCGTCACTGGGCCGGAGCTCTGGTTCCGTTATCACCATTTCCGTATTCGGCCGCAGCCGTGCCGTGATGGTCACGGCCCAGCAGTATGTAGAACGCTGGCAGGACGAAAATGGTGAACAGAGTACCGATGCCAAGGCCGGTGCTGATGGTCAGACCGATGGCAAACCGGCTTTCGGCACCGGGGCCAACAGCAATCAGCAGAGGTACCATGGCAAAGATCAGCGCCAGTGACGTCATGATGATGGGGCGCAGGCGTATGGCTGCGGCTTCGATAACGGCCTCGCGTTTGTTCAGCCCCCTGTCGACCTGAAGCTGGTTGGCAAATTCCACGATCAGTATGCCGTTCTTCGACACCACCCCGATCAGGGTGATCAGGCCTACCTGGGTATAGATGTTCATGCTGGCGAAACCGAGCACGATGAACGCCATGGCACCGGCCACAGACATGGGAACGGAAACCAGGATGATGAACGGATCACGCCAGCTTTCGAACTGCGCCGCCAGCACCAGATAGATTACCAGCAGTGACAGGAAGAAAGTCACCATCAGTGCGCTGCCCTGGTTGGCAAATTGCCGCGACTCACCGGTGTAGTCATAAGAGAAACCCTGGGGGAAACTCTCCCCAGCGGCGTTCTCCATAAAGGCCATGGCGTCGCCAACGGTTACCCCCGGGGTTATCACACCTTGCAGTGTCAGCGAGTTCAGCTGGTTGAACTGGGTCCTCTGGGAGGGTTCTACCGCCTTCTCGAAGCTGATAACACTGGATAGTGGAACGAGCTGGCCGCTGTCGGCACGAATGTAGTAATCATTCAGTGCCTGCTCATCCATGCGGAATTCCTGGTCCACCTGGGGAATGACCTGGTACGAGCGACCCTGCATGCTGAATCGGTTGATGTATCCGCCGCCGAGCATGCTGGACATGGCCTGGCCAACGTCCTGCATGGAAAGGCCCAGATCTGCTACCCGGTCCCGGTCGACCTTCACCTGGGTAACCGGGCGATCGAAATCGATGGATTTCTGCAGGAACATGAAGTTACCGCTTTCCATTGCCTTGCCCTGGAGCTCATCGGCAATGTCGTTCAGGCGCTCGTAACTCTCACCGGTGGTGATGACAAACTGGAACGGCAGACCACCGCCGGAACCCGGCAGGGAGGGGCGTGGGAATACCGCAGTTTCCAGGCCGGTCACATTCTTCAATTCTTGATCCAGCAGTGGCTGGGCTTCGAACTGGCTGATGTCACGGTCGCCCCATGGCTTCATCTTGAAGCCGCCGAATACGGCGTTGGGGGCGGTAATGCCGAGGATCATGAAGTCTTCGTTGTATCCCGGCACTGTCGACATCCGCTGTTGCACTTCGTCGCCGTGTTCCTGCAGGTAATCCAGGGTCGATGTCTGGGCGGCGGTTCCCTGATAGAACAGGATGCCCTGGTCTTCAGTAGGTGCCAGCTCGTTCTGGCTCATCGCGACCATGAAATAGATGGACCCCAGCACTACGATGGCGAAAAAGATAACCACCGATTTGGTGTCCATCAGCGAGCTGAGTGCGCGCTTGTACCCATTGGCAAGCCCATTGAAACTGCGCTCAACCAGTTGTTCAAACCGGCCCGGATTACCGTGGGGTTTAAGGATCTTGCCCGACAGCATGGGGGACAGTGTCAGTGCCACGATGCCCGAAATCACAACCGTACCCGCCAGGGTGAAGGCAAATTCTGTGAACAGGGAGCCCACAAGGCCGCCCATGAACCCGATTGGCGCGTAGACGGCTACCAGCGTGGTGGTCATCGCGATGATGGGCGTGGCCATTTCCCGTGCGCCGTTGATCGCCGCGTCGAAACGGGATTCACCGTCCTCGATGTGACGGTGAACGTTCTCCACCATGATGATGGCGTCGTCCACCACCAGGCCGATGGCAAGAACCATGGAAAGCAACGTCAGCAGGTTGAGTGAGAAACCCATCATCAGCATGACGAATGCGCCACCGATCAGGGACAGGGGAACCGCAACAGAGGGCACCACAGCGGCGCGGACGGACCCGAGGCAGAGAAAAACCACCACCAGAACGATAACCATTGCCTCCAGGAGGGTCTTGATCACTTCTTTGATGGAGTTGTCGATAAAGTCGGAAGCGTCATAGGCCAGGCGAACGTCGAGACCCGAAGGCAGCTGGCTTTCAATGCCCGGAAGCTCGTCTTTCACCTTCTCGGCAACGGTAAGCGGATTGGCTCCGGGAGAAAGCTCGATGGCCACGTAGGTGGCCGGCTGGCCCTTGTAAAGCGCAAGCTGGTCGTAGGTTTCCGAGCCCAGCTCGACCCGGGCGATGTCGCGCAGGCGTATCAGGGAGCCGTCGGACTCCTTCACAACCAGATCCTTGAATTGCTCGGGATCACCGACATCGGTGTCACTGGTCATGCTGATCTTGGTGTACTTGCCTTCCGTATTACCCACGGCGGCCTGATAGTTATTCCTTAGCAGCACGTCGACAACTTCACGGGGCGTCATGTCTACCGCTGAGAGTCGCTCCGGATCAAGCCACACCCGCAAGGCGAACTTGCGACCGAGCAGGTCGGCCTTGCCCACGCCGGAAAGTGCCTGGAGCTTGGGCTGGACTACCCGTGTGAGATAGTCGGTGATCTGTGGAACCTTCAGCTCATCGCTGTAAAAGGCAATGTACATCAGGGCCGTAGAGTCACCGGTGGTGGAGGTGATGACCGGGTCCTGAGCATCCGCCGGAAGCACGTTGCGCTGGCTGGCGACCTTGGCCTGAATTTCGGCCAGTGCTGCGTTGGCGTCATAGTTCAGCACCATCTTGGCTTCGATGGTGGACTGGCCCTGCGAACTGGTAGAAGTCAGGTAGTCAATGCCGCTGGCTTCCGCGATGGCCTGTTGCAGGGGAGTGGTAATAAACCCCTTTACCAGGTCGGAACTCGCGCCAGGATAGGCCGTGGTAATGGTGACGGTCGTGCTTTCCAGTTCCGGATACTGGCGTATTTCCATTTCCATGGCCGCCCGTGCACCCAGCAGCAGGATGAGCAGGCTGACCACCGTGGCAAGGACGGGGCGCTGAACGAATATATCGGTGAAACGCATTACTCGGACGCCTCCGCCGGCTTGTCGCTCTCTTCCTGGACTTCGACTTTCTGTTCCGCGCGTAATCTCAGCAGGCCTTTGGAGACCACCCGTTCACCC
>JAWWAM010000031.1:0-13683 GCA_033721715.1 Marinobacter sp. | reverse complement strand
TTCGGCATAGCGTAACGCATGGGGCTTGTCGATTTCCACCGCCGCCCAACTGACGGCCTCATGTTCCATAACGATACTGAGTACTTCGTGTGTAAGCCGCTCAAGAAGGGCAAAGCGGTTGCCATCTACGTGACTGATGATCTGCTTGGTAATGGTGCGATAGTTCAGCGCCGCACGGATGTCATTCTGATTGATGGCGTCTGCGGCATTGTAGGTCAGCTGCACGTTAATCAACACATCCTGCTGATTGTTGATCTCCTCGTCCTTGATGCCAATGTAGGCCCGTAGCAAAAGGTCCTTTATACGAACGGTTGCCAGGTGGTTACCGGTCACTGCAGTCATCTGGACTCCTTGATACTCATCAATAGTCAGCGATCCCGGATCAGCGTCAGGAATTCAGTCCGCGTTGCCTGTGACTTGCGGAACTGGCCAAGCATCATCGAGGTCTTCATGCGGGAGTTCTGCTTTTCCACGCCGCGCATCATCATGCACATGTGTTGCGCCTCAATAACGACAGCGACGCCTTTGGCGCCGGTGACCATTTCCACCGCCTCGGCAATTTCACGGGTCAGGTTTTCCTGGATCTGAAGACGACGGGCATACATGTCGACAATGCGGGCAAACTTGGAGAGCCCCAGTACCTTGCCCTGAGGCAGATAGGCAATATGGCACTTTCCGATAAACGGCAGCATGTGATGTTCGCACATGCTGTAAAGCTCGATATCCTGGACCACCACCATTTCGTCCATGGCGGACTCGAACACCGCATTGTTAACGAGGTTTTCGAGGCTCTGTTGGTACCCCTGGGTCAGAAACTGCATGGCTTTCGCGGCTCTCAGAGGGGTGTTCTGTAGGCCCTCGCGGCCCGGATCTTCGCCCAGGCCAGCGATAATCTGCTGGAAATGGCTGGCCAGGTCGTCAAGCTTGTTGGTCATATAGGCTTCCGGAGTTGGTCGTCGGTTACAAAGGCGAAAGCTTAAGGTAATTTGCCGATGTCCTCCAGAATTACGATCACCTGGAGCAAAAAGACCATCCTGACCGACCCGGTTCGCAAAATGCCCCACAGGATATGGCGGCCCCGGCTGTATTGATTTAGAGTTTCATTCTCAGGCAGGTTTCAGGAAACCGGAATGGAACAGGTGATCCCCGGAACACGGGGCCAGACAGCTTACGGATCAGGGACAGGAACTCTGGAAGGCTGGCAACAGGAGGGAAAATGGTTCTCTTACGGGGGGCATGCCATTTTCAGCCGTATGGCCGGTCAGGGCGATGCCCTGGTGCTGCTCCATGGCTTCCCCACGGCTAGCTGGGACTGGAACCGGATGTGGCCAATGCTGGCACAGCATCACACTGTGTTTACCCTGGACATGCTGGGCTTTGGCTTTTCAGACAAGCCCGCACTTTACGATTACAGCATCGAAGACCAGGCCGACATGATTGAGGGCTGGATTGCGGGCCTCGGGTTAAAATCCGTCAGTTTCTTCGCGCACGATTACGGATGCAGCGTGGCCCAGGAACTACTGGCCCGTGACCAGGAAGGCGTGCTGCCCTTTACCATTACCCGGGTCGGCTTTCTCAACGGAGCGCTTTTTCCGGAGGTGCACAGTCCCCTGCTGATACAGAAACTCCTGCGCAGCCCTTTGGGAGGCCTGATCAGCCGTGGGCTGTCCCGAAGTACCTTTGAGCGGAGTTTCCGGCGCCTGTTCAGCCCGGGCAATGCACCTGGCCGGAGCGACATGGATGATTTCTGGTATTTGCTGACCTACAACAACGGCCGCGGCATTTTGCACAAACTGATTCACTTCATGGAAGAGCGCCGGTGTCACCGTCATCGGTGGGTGGGCGCCTTGCAGAATGCGCGGCAGCCATTGAGGCTGATTTCGGGTGTCGCAGATCCGGTTTCGGGCTCCGCGATGGCCAGGCGGTATCGCGAGCTCGTTCCGCATGCGGACGTTGTCAGCCTGCGCAATGTCGGCCATTACCCACATTTTGAGAGTGCCGCAGAGGTCTACCGGGCCTGGAGGGATTTTTGCAGGCAAACGGGCTAGCCGGGCCGCCCACTAGGCGTCGGCTGGCAGAGGGTCGGTGTCTTCGGGCGAAGTGGTTTCCAGACGTCTGGCGGCGTTGGCCACCTGATTCCGGCCTCTGGCCTTGGCTTCATAGAGCGCCTGGTCGGCTCTGTTCAGCCAAACCGACCAGGTTTCGCCCTTATCGACTTCCGCCACGCTGGCGCTGGCGGTAATCTGGATATCTTCTGCGAAGGGACGGGCACTGATACATGTAAGCAGCTCCCGGGCAACCTTGTCGGCATCTTTCTGGCGTGTTTCCGGCAATACCAGCATGAACTCCTCTCCGCCAATGCGAAACAGACGATCATTTTTCCTCAGACGCTTGCGTAGCCTTGATGACAGTTCCTGCAGAACCCTGTCGCCGGCCAGGTGCCCCCACCGGTCATTAATAGTCTTGAAGTAGTCCATGTCCAGCAATATAAGGGTGCAAACCCGTTCATAGCGCTCACGCATCTGGATCTGGCCATTGAGGATATCCGCCAGTTGTGACCGGTTGAGACAGCCTGTGAGCGGATCGGTGGTTGCCAGGCGGGTCAGCTCCGCCTGCAGCCGACCTACCAACCAGGCAAAGATCATGACAAACAGGCAGGTTAGCCCCAGTGAAAAAGTGATGCGCCAGAAATCCGCCTCCGGAAACGAGATAAACGACACCACTGACATGCTGGTCACAAACACCATATTGCTGGCGGTAGCTTCCCTCAGAGGAAGCAGGAAAAACAGCGCCGCGGCGGCGGGGTAGGCCCAGTAAAGGCCGGCATGGCCGTTTATGATGGTGGAATAGACAGCGCAAACGACCGCCAGCAAGGGGAACAGCCGTCCTTGCAGGAAATAGATGCTGCGGAATCGCAGCAACGCGATGACCGCGACTGCATTCAGGCCGAACAGAATGAGCAGCACCGCCAACAGGCCGTTACCCTGCCGCCACTGCACCATGACCAGCGGCGTCACGGCAATGAACGCCCAGAAGTGCAGGTGGTAAACAATCTGTCGTTTGAAGCCAAGTACCGCAAGGGTGGGATTTGAGGCCAGGTTTTGGGTGGCGGCGAATGGATTCACAGCATACTCCGGCTGTTTATGGTGTGGCTGGGCTTCCCGAATCAGGTTTTTCCGAAGTCTAGCACTTCCTCTCCGGGAAGATAGCGGGTTTTCAGGCCCCGTATGAATGCCGCCACGGCTATGGCTGCCTGGCCTGCAGTTCGGTAAACTTGCGGGCTCTGAGCAAGGAGCCCTTATGACCGCCGTCCACACTCGTCCATCCGCGCTGACAGTCCGTGCCGGTCGTCGTGCCTTCGCGCGGTTGCAGGACAAGCCGTTCTCTGCAGCGGATGTGCATGTTGTGCCTGGAGCCGCCGGTGGCCCCAAAGCACTGGGGATCTCCGGCCTCGACAAGGCGATTTTCGGTGACTTCCTGCCTGCTGTTCCTCAGGTACGTGCACTTATCGGTTCTTCCATCGGCAGCTGGCGGTTCGCAGCCGTCACATCAACGGATGATCCCAAGGCCCAACTGGCCCGGCTGGCGGACCTGTACACTTCCCAACGCTTCGCCAAGGGCGTCAGCATGGCGGAAGTCAGCCGCAAGAGCGTGTTGTTCCTGGAGGAGCTGCTCTCCGGCTGTGAGGACCACATTCTCAACCACCCCTGGTACCGCCTGAACATCGTTGTGGTTCGCAGCCGCGGCATGCTGGAACACGATACCAGGGGCCGCCTCAGCCTGGGTCTGATGAACGCCATCAGCGCCAACATGGTCAGCCGCCGCCATCTGGGCCGCTTTATGGAGCGAGGCATCATCCACGACGCCCGGGTGAAAGCACCCCTGGCCAAACTGGTGGACTTCCCCAGCCACGAAGTCGCTCTGAGCCAAGACAATCTGATGGCGGCCCTGCTGGCTTCTGCGTCCATTCCCATGGTGATGTCCGGCGTGCGCAACATTCCCGGTGCTCCAGATGGCCTTTACCGCGACGGCGGCCTGCTGGACTATCACCTGGATCTGCCCTACGAACAGCCTGGGGTGATCCTCTATCCCCATTTCACCGATAAGGTGGTTCCGGGCTGGTTCGACAAAACCCTGCCCTGGCGCCGCGGCGACGCTACCCGGTTGCAGGATGTTCTGCTGGTGTCGCCGTCACCGGAATACCTGGAGTCGCTGCCGGATAAAAAACTGCCTGACCGCAAGGATTTCGAGCGCTACCTGGGCGATGACGCCGGCCGCGAGCGTGCCTGGCGCAAGGCCATTGCGGAGAGTGATCGCCTCGGAGACGAGTTCATGGAACTGGTGGAATCCGGCCGGCTGAAAGACGTATTGCGACCTCTGGACGGCAAACGCTGACAACCGGGTACGCAGGCGATGCGCTACTGCATCGTCTGAGCACCGGGCTGCAGGCTCAGGCGGTACCCGCTGAATCCGTGTAACGTATCCCGTAATGCCAGAACCCGAACGGTCACGGGTACCTGCTGACCATTCGCGTCCTGCAGTTTCAGATCAATGCGCTGGATTTGCTGCTCCTGTCTCGCGGCCTGGAGTGTCCTGCGGAAGTTGTCCAGGTAATCCGGCACCACCAGCTCTTCGAAAGGCAGGCCGGACAGGTCAGCCGGAGCTTTTTGCAACAGGTCAGCCACCTGGGGGGAAATGTATCCGGTGGTGGCTGCTTCATCGAGCTCGCAGATTGTGGCTCCGGAGAGCACTACCAGGTCGCGGCTGCGTTGTTCGCTGTCATTCAACGCCTGCCGCAAAATCGCCTTCTCAACCTGCATGTTGTTGAGTTGCTGGTAGTATTCCTCGCGCGCTTTTTCCGCCGTGCGAAAGTGGGTCTGCCAGCGTCGTAAACGCAGGCACAGCACTACCACAATCACCGTGGCCAAAAGGGTCATCGCCAGCCCTGCCAGCCAGACGAACCGGAAGGATTGTTGGGCAGGACGTTCCAGAAACCGGGTGTCGGGCAGCGTGGTCAGCAGCCACCGATGTTCACCGATGGAAATTTCTGTGCGCAACGACCGCGAAGGGTCCGGATTTGCGGTGTGAATGGTCTGAAACAGCGGGGTTTTGGTGTGACGTTCAAGGGTATCAATGCGAAGGTTGAGCATCCCCGGTACAGAATTTTTGAACACGCCTGACAGCCAGAAGCCGACAGAGGCCGAGTCATTCACGGGCTCATTCGGCACGGGTTCGTCAGTGACTGTGGGCGGAAGCTCGTCGTAGCCGCTCAGTTGCGCCACAAGCGTGTTGTGGTGCCGGTGGTAGACTTCCTCGGCCAGACTGCGGGCCTGGTTTTCCAGCGCCAGTGCCGTGACGCCGGTAACCATCAGGCCGGCAGCAAGAATCAGCAGCGGTGCCCACAGATGTGGCAGCGCCGGAAAATGTCCTTTCCCTGTCAACTCGGGGCTTTCCATAGTCTGTCCGTAACCGGTAGCGAGATTTCGGGGTGACTGCCTGCCCTCTACTTTAGTCCACACTTCAGGTCGCGGCCACAGCGCCGGCAAACTCGCGCTGCATAACGCCGGGTCAGGACTGGGTCTGGCGTGCCGAACCATACACCAGCAGGAAAACAGAAAAGGCAGTGACCACCACGGAGGGACCGGCGGGGGTATCCAGGTGCCAGGACAGCGTCAACCCCCCGCTGACGGCGACGAAACCGAATACGATGGCCAGCCCCACCATGTGCTCCGGATTGTGCGCCAGGCGGCGGGCAGTAGCCGCAGGGATAATCAGCAGGGCGGTGATCAACAATACCCCGACGATCTTCATGGCCACGGCAATCACGATGGAAAACATCAGCATCAATGCCAGCCGCAGGCGCTCGACCGGCACGCCTTCCACTCGCGCCAACTCCTCATGAATGGTGCTCATCAACAGGCCTCGCCACAGCATGGTCAGCAACCCCAGAATCAGAGCGGCCCCGCCATAGATCCAGATCAGGTCATGGCGGCTCATGGCGAGCAGGTCACCGAACAGCAGGCCCGTCAGGTCAATCCGGATGTCGGGCATGAAGCTGAGTGTGACCAGGCCAATGGCCAGCGCGCTGTGGGCCAGTATCCCCAGCAGCGTGTCAGTGGCCAGCGTCTTGCTGCGGGAAAACAGCACCAGGGCCACGGCCAGCACCACGCAGGTGATTATCACCCCCAGATTGATGGGAACACTGATCAGGAAACTCAAGGCAATGCCCAGCAGCGCCGAGTGGGCCAGGGTATCGCCGAAATAGGCCATGCGCCGCCACACCACGAAACAGCCCAGGGGCCCTGCCACAAGGGCTACGCCAAGGCCACCAATCAGGGCCCGCCAGAAAAAGTCCCCGAGGATGGCGTCAATGATGGGCATGGGAACACCCTCTGTGATCGCCATCCTCGCTGTGGGCACCTTCCTCACCGGACACTACATCGCCATGAAGGTCGTGGCTGTGGTTGTGGCGGTGATGGTATACCGCCAGGCTTTCCGCAACCGGGCGCCCGAAGGTTTCAATGAAGGCCGGGTCGTGGGAGATATCGGCAGGGTACCCGCTGCAGCACACGTGCTGATTGAGGCAGATAACCTTGTCAGTGGCCGCCATGACCAGGTGCAGGTCGTGGGATATCATGATCACGCCGCAGTGCAGCTCATCCCTCAGGCTTCTGATCAGGTCATAAAGGGCGGCCTGGCCGTTTATATCCACGCCCTGGGCAGGTTCGTCCAGCACCAGCAGGTCCGGCCTGCGGGCCAGTGCCCGGGCCAGCAGGAGCCGCTGTTTCTCGCCTCCGGACAGGTGGTGTACCGAGGCATCAAGCAGGTGAGCCACGCCCGTCGTACCCAGTGCTTCCCGACATTCCTGGAGGGAGCGGCCACTGAGCAGCATGAACCGCTTTACACTGAGCGGTAACGTCGTCTCCAGGGTCAGGTGCTGGGGCACGTAACCGATGGTGAGTCCCGGAGCCATGGTCAGGGCACCGTCGGAGATCGGCTGAATCCCCAGGATTGCCTTGATCAGGGTGGTCTTGCCGGCCCCGTTAGGGCCGATGATGGTGATGATATCTCCCCGTTGGACGCGCAGGTCCACGTGATCCACCACGGGACGGCTGTCAAAGTTGACGGTCACCCGTCGGAGCTCTACCAGCGCCTCAGCCATGGGCTTTATCCGAAGCACAGCGTGGGCAGTAGCCAGACACCTCAATGGTCACATCCTCCGGCCGGAAGGACTCTTCTGCCGCGGCCCTATGGACAGCACTGGACACTGCGGGTGCTGTCAGTTCCAGTACGTTCCCGCAAGAGCGGCAGATCAGGAACATGCCATTGTGGCTCTTGCCGGCATGGGTACAGCCTGTAAACGCATTCAGCGAGGCTATACGATGCACCAGCCCGTATTGCTGCAGGAAGTCGAGGGCCCGATAAACAGTGGGTGGCGCGGCATTGTGGCCATCTTCTGCCAGCACAGCGAGAACGTCATAGGCACCCAGGGGCTTGTGGGACTGCCAGATCAGCTCCAATACTCGCTCTCGGGTTGGTGTCAGGCGGGCATTATGCTGCTGACAGATGGTTCTGGCATCAGCCAGGGCCTGGGTTACACAGGCCTGATGATTGTGGGGGCGATAGGGAAGAGCGCTGGATGACATGGGCACTGTCCTGCGGAATTTGCAACATTATAACATTAGCAAAACACAGTGCCACGTCTGCGTTGACTTTCGCCACGGTGGTTTGCCTAGCGAGAGGCTTCCAGCGCGAGGGACTCAAGGTAGCCAAGGTCCGGAATAATGGCAGTTTCGCCTTCGACTTCCACTACCATCAGGTCCGCAGGGCCGGTTTCGCCATCAATTTTCTTGACCTGCTCTTCGGTCAGGCGGGTCTGGCTGGGGATGCCCTGGGTGACCAGTGCCATAAAGGGTACCGAATTGTGGTGGTCACCTATGGTGTTCAGTACCACAATGCGGCCCCGGTTGCCGCCGGGGACCGTGAGCTTGCCGCCATTGGCGGCATCGTAGGAAATAACCGGCAGATTCAGGCCGCGCCAGTCCAGTTCACCGACCAGCCATTCGGGTGTGTTGGGGGCCGGGTCAGAACTGGCAAAATCCACGACTTCCGCTATCGAAACGTTCGGTAACAGCAGTTGTTTTCCGCTCATGGGAATCATTACGCAGGGCAGGGTTTGGCTGTTGTCGTTCATTACTCATTTCCTCAGGCGGAATCCCGTTTTTGCCGGCCCTTGAGCAGGCAGGATTCTTCAATCGTTTTGACGAGTTCTCGGGCCAGCTGTTCCGGTGTGCCGCAGAACACGGAACAACCGGTGGCTGCCACAGAATCGGGCATCGAGCTGTTGCCACAACTGCCGCTTTCCTGCACCCAGATGCGGCTACCATATGCCTTCAGCAAGGGCGCGGCAATGGCGCCGTCATTGCCCATGCCGGAAAACACGATGGCGTGGCAACGGGCACCGTAATGGTCCCCGATATTCAGCAGCACCTGGTCAATAGACGGGCCGTAAGGCCCTGGCCAGGGCGTGTCCCGCCGCATGAGTGCGCCGCTGTCGTCCAGGGTCCATTCGTGCTCAACCGGCATCAGGATAACGTCACCGTTGTGGATGCGGTACCCGTTTTCGGCAGGTTTCAGCTGGTAGTGAGCGTGGCGCCCCAACACACGGGTGAGCACCTCGGTAAAGTTGTTATCGATATGCTGGGCGTAGACAAAACCCACAGGTAAACCGGGCGGAAGGTTGTCGAGAAAGGTTTTAACCGCTGCCGGCCCCCCGAGTGACGCGCCCAGTATCCAGATCTCTTCTGCAGGCAGGTCGGCTGAGGCAGGTGGAATCCAGTGGGGCAGCGTGGGGGAAGTGGCCGTTTGCGGCTTCTCGTTGGCCAGTTTCTCAATAGTGGCGGCAGAATCCAGTTTCTCGATATGTCCGAGGGACTGCTCGAGCTTGTCCAGCAACCGTCGCTCCCAGCGAAAATAGTCGGTACTGCCGGGCTTCGGGGCCGGATCCAGACCAAACAGGACCGGTGCTTCGGTGTTTTCCAGCAGGTGGTCAAAGAGGACCGGGTGATCTGCCTCGTCTTCCAGGGTAACCAGCCAAAGGCTTGCATCGGGGAAATCCGGGTAATCCTGAAGGCGGGCCGGGTCTCCGGAAAAGCAAACGTCCAGGCCGAACCTGGACGTAGCTTCCTGCAGCCTGTGTCGCTGCAGCACGATATCCGAGACGATACCGACTGCTGGCCGTCCTGGCTGGCCGGTCATCACTGCTTCCCGGTCAGCCGCGCGATGGTGTCTAGCAGCTCGGTTTCCTGGAAAGGCTTGCCGAGGTATTCGTTGACACCTATGGCCAGCGCCCGTTCACGGTGTTTTTCACCGGTACGGGAGGTGATCATGCAGATCGGCGTTTCCTTGAGGTTTTCATCATGGCGCACAAAGCTGGCCACTTCGAAACCGTCCATACGGGGCATTTCGATGTCCAGCAGGATGATGTCGGGTTTGTGATCCTGCAGCTGTGCCACCGCATCCAGGCCGTCTTTGGCGGTGATGACTTCCATGCCATTTCGTTCCAACAGGCGAGAGGTTACCTTACGTACCGTGACCGAGTCGTCCACCACCATAACCACGGTGGACTGTTCCACGCGGCGTGAGGCTTCCTTGGCTTTCTCGAGGTTGGCGATGCGCTGGCGCTCGGAGAGAATGTCGGAACGGATCATCGCCGGCAGGTCAAGGATCACCACCACGTTACCGTCACCAAGAATGGTGGCACCGGAGACACCCCGGACGGTACTGAACTGCGGGCCCAGGGACTTGACCACGATTTCGCGGCTACCCATCAGGCTGTCCACCTGCAGCGCCATGGGCTGCTCAGCACCACGCACCAGGATGACCGGAAGTGGCAGGGCCTGACCCTGCAGCTTGGGATGATGGTCGCTGTTGAGCAGGCTGCCCAGGTACTGCAGGCGGTACTGCTGGCCAGCGTATTCATACAGGGGCGCTTCCGGCTTGTAATATTCCTCAAGCTCGTAGGTACTGACCCGCACGATACCTTCGATGGTGTTCAGCGGGATGGCGTAGAAATCCTCCCCGGTGGACACCATCAGTGCCCGGTTAACGGATACCGTGAACGGCAGGCGAACGGTGAACACGGTGCCCTTGCCGACAGTAGAGTCGATGTCCAGGCTGCCACCAAGCTGCTTGATCTCGCTGGCAACCACGTCCATGCCTACACCACGGCCCGAAATCTGGGTAACCTGCTGGGCGGTGGAGAAGCCCGGCTGCAGGATGAACTGCAGGACTTCGCGCTCGCTCAGGTCTTCATCCGCTGACATCATGCCCTGGCGAATCGCCTTGTCACGAATGACCTGGGCGGGAATGCCGGCGCCATCGTCGATCATTCGCAGTACCACATCGCCGCCTTCACGGGTCAGCGACAGGGTAACCTCACCGGTTTCCGGCTTGCCCGCTTTCTTCCGGTCTGCCGGTGTCTCGATACCGTGGTCCAGCGCGTTACGCAGCATGTGTTCCAGGGGGGCGATCATGCGCTCAAGGATGTTGCGGTCCATTTCCCCTTCCGGGTTACGGACATCAAACTCGACTTTCTTGCTGAGCTCGCCGCTGATCTGGCGAACAATCCGGCGTAGTCTGGGCACCATGGAGGCAAACGGAATCATCCGGGTCTTCATCAGACCTTCCTGGAGTTCCGTGTTGATCCGCGACTGCTGTACCAGCAGCGTCTCGGTGTCACGCACCCGGTCCGACAGGGTTTCACGCAGGTCGGCAAGGTCAGAGGAGGATTCCGTCAGTGCCCGTGATAGCTGCTGGATGGCGGAATAGCGGTCCATCTCAAGTGGATCGAAGTCATCACCATAGTCCGGGCCGTGCTCTTTCTCGGCGCGGAAAAGGATCTGGGTCTCGGTCTCGATTTCCATCCGGCGCAGCTGTTCACGCAGACGCTCGATGGTGGCGGCCATCTCGTCGAGGTTGTGGCTGAAGTCGCTGGTCTGCTGTTCCAGGCGGCCACGGGTAATACTGGTTTCACCGGCCAGGTTGACCAACTCGTCCAGCAGCGGCGCGGATACCCGAATGGTTTCCTGGGGCGCGCGCTGGGCGGCAGACCCTTTTGCCGCTGCTTTGGTGGGCGCTTTGTTCGGCTTGGGCGCTGGCGCTACCGGTTTCTCCGGTTCGGCAGGCCTTTCGGCCACCGGCTCGGGGGCTTTTGGTGGTTCCGGCGCTTTCGCTTCCGGTTTGGCGGGTTCGGGAACCGCGCCGGTACTCTCGAACCGGTTACGGATATCGGCAACCAGTGCCACGATAGCATCGTGATCTTTGGTAATGGCCTGCCAGGCCTCGTCACCCGGGGTGTTGCCACCCAGGTCGATCAGCCGTGTCTCCAGGCCATGGGCCTTGTCTCCCAGCTCGCCAAGCTGGGACAGCCTTGCTCCACCCTTGAGGGTGTGCAGTGCACGCTGGGCTTCCTGGTTGAAATGGTGGTTGGCCGGGTCTTTGCGCCAGTCGTCCAGCACCTGTTCCAGCTGGTCAAGAATCTCGCCGGCTTCTTCCAGGAAGATCTCCAGCACTTCGGCATCAACGGTCTCTTCTTCGCTGGCAGCTGCGGCAGCTATAGCTGAATCGACCAGCTCGTCGCCAGAGGCCTTGTGGGCGTCTTTCAATGCGCCCACGAGCGCGGTGTCAGCAGCCGGTTTGGAACCATCTTCCAGGCTGGAGAGCATGTTACGCAAGGAACCGTGGGCTTTCTCGCTAAGCTCCAGCAGGCTGGACTGATTGCTGGCACCGGCAATCAACGGGTCGAGGGCGTCTGACCAGGCTTCGGCCAGATCGGCAATGGGGTCAACATCGGACAGGCGCGCACCACCCTTGAGAGTATGCAGTTCCTGTTGAAGCTGGGTCACGCCGACGAGTTCTTCCGGCTCGTCCTTCCACTGGGCCAGACATTCGCCGATGGCCTCGTGAATCTCGAGGCCTTCATCAAGGAAGATGCCTACCAGATCGTCATCGGAGGCCTCTGGAATGGTCTCGGCGAGGGAGGTGGGCGGCGCGTCGGTGGCTGCTTCCGGTTCTACTGTCGGCTCTTCAGGCTCTGGGGCAGGCATCGGCTTGCCAGAGAGGATGGCCTGTACCCGGGCAACCAGTTCCGTGGCCGGCGGACAGGGCTTTTGTGTCGCCACCTGCTCAACCATCTGCGCAAGCCGGTCGTGACAGGCGAACAGCAGGTCGTTCATGTCGTCGCTGGCACTGAGCTGGCCCTCTGCCACTTTCTCGAACAGATCCTCCAGCACATGGGTGAGGTCGCCAATGGCGTCAACACCGGCCATGCGTGCGCCGCCCTTGAGGGTATGCACATCACGCTGAAGCTCCGCTGCCACTTCGCGGTTGGAGGGGTCTTCACTCCAGGTATGCAGAGCGCTGCCGGTAGAGTTGATCAGGTCGTAGGCTTCCTCCAGGAAGATGCCAATCAGCTCCGGGTCGAGATGGGAGAGATCAGTGGCGTGTTCCTCTTCCTGAGCATCGTCTGGAGCCTCTTCCGGGGCGTCCGCTGAGGTTTCCGGTGCCAGACTATCGTCCTCGTCCAGGTCAGCAAGAGGAATGGTTTCATCCTCTCCGGTTTCGGCATCATCGTGGTTCACGTCCGTTACCGGGCGGGAGCCGGTGGCGCTGTCCATGTAGGCGTGGATTTCACTGATGAGGTCCGGTGCCGGCCGGGGTGGTTCATTCTGTTCCAGGGCATCGACCATGCCCGCCAAACGGTCATGGCAGCGGAACAGCAAATCGGACAGTTCACCGGTAACCGCAAGCCGCTGCTCTGTCAGGCCCTCGAACAGGTTTTCCAACTCGTGGGACAGGTCACCAACCGGTGGAATGTCGGCAAGGCGGGCGCCACCTTTCAGGGTGTGCAGGTCCCGTTGTAGCAGGCGTAGCAGATCAAGGTTGCCGGTATTGTCGCTCCAGCTCTGCAGGGCGTCGGCGGTGCTGTCGATCAGGTCGCGGGCTTCCTCCAGGAAAATCTCCGCCAGTTCCTGATCCATCTCTTCATCGGTTTCCGCCAGCGGTGGCAGTTCATCACTTTCTTCCGGGGCTTCCTCGGCCTCAAGATCAAAGCTACGGTCGATTTCCTCCAGATCACCGGTGAATTCCTGCTCAAAGGCATCCGGGGTCTCATCCGGAGTTTCTTCGGAGACATCCACGGCGAGTGCGTCCAGGCCGGCAATCAGTTCGGCACCGTTTTCTGTGGCCAGCCCTGCAGCCACTTGATCCATCATGTTGATCAGGTGTTCGTGACCGGCGCGGATGGTATCGAAGAAGTACGGATCCGGCTGGAACCCGGGCCTTGCGGCGCGCTCGTAAACGTTTGTCAGCGCTCCCGAGAGGTCGGCAACGTCGGTCAGATCGGCCTGTTGCGCTCCGTCAGTCAGCTGTTGCAATTCTCTGCGCAGAGTATCCAGTGCCGAGGTCTGTTCGGGGTTTTCCGCCCATACGTCGAGAATCCGGTCGGCATCCAGAAGAATGTCCAGGCCTTCGTTGAGGAAAAGCTGAACCAGATGCGGCCGGTTGTCCTCTTCCTGTTCATCATCACGGGAACGGGCGCTGCGCAATGTGGCATTGCTGACCTGTTCCAGCCTTTCCAGGAAGTTATCGGTGCCGGGGAGGTCTCCCTGTGGGTTCTCCCGG
>JAWWAM010000030.1:0-13702 GCA_033721715.1 Marinobacter sp. | reverse complement strand
GGCACGCTGGTAGCGCCCGGGGCCGGAATTACCCTGGAAGGCCAGCCCCTTGTGCTACCGGGCGAGCGCTACCTGATGCTTCACAAACCCAAAGGCGTCATCAGTGCCACCACGGACAGCCAACAACCAACCGCCCTGGATCTTGTACCTGCGGGCGAAAGGCAGGGATTGCATATCGCAGGGCGGCTTGATGCAGACACCACAGGGCTACTGCTGCTCACCACCGACGGTCAATGGTCCCATCGAGTAACGTCGCCCCGGGTCCATTGCCCCAAGACCTACAGGGTAACCCTTAGCGAACCCATCAATGCTGCAGCCATTGCCCGGCTGGAAGAGGGCGTGGAACTGCGTAACGAATCCAGGCCCACTTCCCCCGCCAGGGTCCAAAGGCTGGGTGACCGGCTGATAGACCTGACCATTTCAGAGGGGCGGTATCATCAGGTAAGGCGGATGCTGGCGGCCGTGGGCAATCATGTGGACGGCTTGCATCGATGGCGGATCGGGACGATCGTTCTTGCCCCGGCACTGGCGCCGGGGCAGTACCGCGAGCTGAGTGCTGAGGAAGTGGACTGCCTGGCCTGATCAGGTTCGTTCGAACCGTTGGGCCTTGAGGTTTTTGCGAACGGAGCCTGCCTCGAAAACTTCTCCGTTCATGGCAATATAGACACCATGGGGTAACAGCCTTACCGCCGCCCAGGCAAAACCGATGTTGAAAACCGCGTCAGTGCGACGCATGCGGGCCGGCTGCATGGCACCGGTAAGAACGATGGTCTTAGCCTTTAC
Organism: Marinobacter sp.; assembly: GCA_033721715.1. Taxonomy (GTDB): domain Bacteria; phylum Pseudomonadota; class Gammaproteobacteria; order Pseudomonadales; family Oleiphilaceae; genus Marinobacter. The sequence continues at coordinate 12,919 of JAWWAM010000030.1, read as the reverse complement.
TGATAGCAGTGCTCGCGCCGTTTCAGCCATGGTGTCGGTACCATGGGTAATAAGAACATGTTCTGCGGCACAGCGGCTGACGGCACTCCTGACCGCCTCGCGGTCTTCGTCCGTCATCTCCAGACTGTCTTTTCGCATCAGGCCCGAAACTGAAAACCCTTCCCGGATATTCGACTCCGCTAGCAGTTCTCCCACCAGACTGTCTCCGATTTCGAATTCACTATTGGCGTCGAAATACACTTTGTCGATGGTTCCGCCCGTGGTGAAGATTTCGATCATGGCCAGAAGTCCCGATAAATGCGGCGTTAGTTCGCACTGACTGTGGTGCTTTCAGAGGAGGCATACGCGGCGTTCTTTTTCCGCTCATACGCCCGCGCAGCTGTGGCTACACTGCCACCCGCTCCAGTGGTCAGCCAGCGTTTGATGCGTCCCGCATCGCCCATGGGCGACCGGGTGCCCAGGGAATCCAGCAGCACTGTGACCACCGGTTTGCCGTCCATTTCGGAAAGCATGACCAGACACCGCCCGGCTTCCGAGAGATAACCGGTTTTACTGACGCCCACACCCCAGCTTTCACGGTGGACAAGAACATTGGTATTTCCGAACGCAAGACGGTAGCGGGGCTGTCGAAAGTGTCCGCTGAAGTAGCGGGTAGTGGAGTACTCACGAATCTGCGGGTACTTGCTGGCCGCCCTGACCAGGCGTACCAGATCCGCCGCCGTGGAAAGGTTTTCCGCCGACAGTCCGGTAGGGTCCACAAACGTGGTGTTGACCATGCCCAGCTCCCGGGCACGGCGGTTCATGGCTTCCACAAACGCGTCATAACCCCCCGGATGATGGCGGGCAAGGGTATAGGCCGCGAAGTTTTCCGACGACATTAACGCAATCCGCAGCACATCGCCCCGTTTCAGCTCGGATCCCTTACGAATACGGGTGTAGGCATTGGCCGGTGCCGGGATATGACGCTCCTTGAACTCCAGCCACTCTGTCAGCGGCTGGCCGGACTCCATGACGATCAGAGCTGTCATCAGCTTGGTAATGGAGGCGATGGGCACGGGGCGGTCGGCATTCTTGCCATAAACCAGCTCGTCTGTGTCCGCATAAGCCACTGCTGCGTTCACCGAAGCCAGCTGCAACTCTGCCCTTTCTACAGCGATGACAGGAGAAAACGTCGCCAACAGCAGCACTGTCATCGCCACTAAACCGGCCGATCGGATCATCATCTCAACCCTTCTTGTATTTATCTGCACACGCTTGCCTTTTCTGACAAGGGTACAACTATACCAGCCAAAACGCCCGCTGACTCCAGCCCGGGACGGTAAATGCGTGATACGCACACCCGAGCGTTTAAAACAGTAAATGCAAAATTTCTTTAAATCCCGTAAAATTACATATAAATCATATTGTTACCAATTGAATCATAAGGTAACCAGACTGTAACAGGCATGTCGGAAAACCGGCAGGACACCAACAGAATGGATTCTTACACAACCGCATCAGACAGAACCCCGCCACCAAAAAACGCCAGCGGGCGTGGGGGCGGTATGTTCCGGTGGTGGTTGCCACTGGTTCTGATCGTACTTGCCATTGCCTACGCGGGGCTGCTCGTTGGCCTGTTGCCCCAGGCACTCGACGCCTATGCCCTCGAAACAAGTCAGGCGCTGATCCGAAAGGCTTTTATCGGCGGTGTCGTGGTATTTGCCCTACTGCTTCTGACCGGGGGTGGCTATCTCCTCAGGACTGTCAGGCGGCAGGAGCGGCGCAAGCGCCTGAGCGTCGATATGCGGGTTCGCCAGGAACAACAGGTTCGTTCCCAGATCGAACAGGACTATGATCGTCTGTTGAAATCCCACCGGGTCACAGGCAAGCCCACCCGGGCCATACTCGAGGAAACCCTCGACAGTATCGACACCAGCCAGAACCCCTATACACTCTGCATGGTCAGGCTCTGCCGGTTCAATGAAATTGAACAGGCATTGGGATACCGTGCCGCCGAGGAACTGCTCAAGAGTTACTTGCGACAGCTGAACAGCTATCTTAAACGCCGCGTTGGCGCCCGCCTGGTGATCATCAATGGTTACGGGCTGGCGTCGGTAGATACCATTAACCACGCGTTCGCGTTGTATCGCGAAAGCCATACTGATCAGAGTCAGGATCTGCTTTGCGAGATAAAAGCCTGGCTGAACGATAACTTCCGGGAGGGCCGGTTTTCTTTCTCCTGGGGACCCTCACTCGGAGTGGCCCATGCGCCGGAGCACGGAGCAGATGCAGCCGGCATCCTTTCCTCTGCCGGTGTTGCCTCACTGGATACCGGGCAGCTACTCACCGTCTACGACCCGGCTATCGCCGAATGGCAATACCGCCAGCAGGTTCTGATGCTGGATGTGGAACACGGGTTGGCCAGCAACGCCATGTGGCTGGAATACCAGCCCAAAGTAAGCATACGCGACTCAAAAGTACGCTCTGTAGAGGCTTTGATCCGCTGGCATCACCCGGAATTCGGGTTGGTCGCGCCTGACCAGTGGATCCCCCTCGCTGAACAGGTGGGCGTGATTCACCCGGTGACCCTCTGGGTCATCGAGAGGGCCTGTAGCGAATACCGTCATCTGGTCGCCCGCTACGGCACGAGCCTCTCGCTCGCCGTCAATATTTCCGCCGTTGACCTGATTCACCCCGGCTTCGAAGACGAAATCTCGGACATCCTTACACGCTATGGCATTAAACCAGAGGATCTGATTATGGAAATCACGGAAACAGCCATGATGACCGATCCTGAAGGTTCCGGGAGGGTTATCCACGCCCTCAGCCGGAGAGGGTTCCGGATAGCAATGGATGACTTTGGTACCGGCCACTCCTCACTCGGCACGCTGGCAAGCTTTGACCTGGATGAGCTCAAGATCGATCGCAGTTTCCTCAAGGACATACTTGCGCATCCGACTCGCCAACGAATCTTTCGCGCCGCTCTGGAGCTGGGCGAGGCGCTCGATCTGGATGTGGTGGTCGAGGGTGTGGAGGATGAGGCCGTGGTTTGCTGGTTACAGCAATTCCCGGGCCTCTTTGGGCAGGGCTATTTCTGGGGCCGGCCCGAACCAGCCTGCCCCTGAAGCCGTCAGGGTTTATCCGTCACCGCCCCTTCCGAAGCCGAGCTTACTGTTCGCGCATACTTTGCCAGTACCCCACGGGTAAACCTCGGGGCCGGTGCTGACCACGCGTTCCGGCGACGCTCCATCTCCTCGGCAGATACGTCCAGTTCGATACGGTTGGCAACGGCATCAATGGTAATGGTGTCACCATCCGCCACCAGCGCCAGCGGTCCGCCTTCTGCCGCTTCCGGTGTGATATGCCCGACCACAAAACCATGGCTGCCACCAGAGAACCGCCCATCAGTAATCAGCGCCACATCGCTGCCCAGGCCTTTACCCATAATCGCGGAGGTAGGTGTCAGCATTTCCCGCATCCCTGGGCCGCCTTTTGGCCCCTCATACCGGATGACCAGCACATCCCCGGCCACCACGGTGCCGTCCATGATCCGTTCCTGGGCTTCTTCCTCGGAGTGGAACACCCGGGCCTGCCCGGTGAAGTGGGTTCCCTCCTTGCCGGTAATCTTGGCTACGGCGCCTGTGGGTGCCAGATTGCCGTACAGAATCCGCAGATGACTGTCGGCCTTGATGGGGTTATCAAAGGCATGAATGATGTCCTGGTTTTCCGGATACGGCGCCACATCCCTCAGGTTTTCTGCCAGCGTCTGCCCTGTTACGGTCATGCAATCCCCGTGCAGCATTCCCTTCTCCAGCAGCATTTTCATCAGTGGCTGAATACCCCCGATCGCCACCAGTTCCGACATCATGTAATGGCCGCTGGGGCGCAGGTCTGCCAGCACTGGCACCCGCTTGCCGATTTCCACGAAATCGTCCAGCGACAGTTCAACTCCGACCGTACTGGCCATCGCCAGCAGGTGCAGGACGGCGTTGGTGGAACCGCCCAGGGCAATAACCACGGTAATCGCATTCTCAAAGGCTTCCCGCGTCATGATATCCGAGGGCTTGATGTCCCTGTCGAGCAGGTTGAGTACTGCGGCTCCCGCCGCCCGGCAGTCCGCGGCTTTGGTATCGGAAATGGCATTCTGGGCCGAACTGCCCGGCAGGCTCATCCCCATGGCCTCAATGGCCGACGCCATGGTGTTAGCGGTATACATGCCTCCACAGGAGCCGGGCCCGGGGATGGCGGTTTCCTCGATCTGCTTCACGTCGATCAGTTCCAGGTCGCCTCGGGCATGAGCCCCGACCGCCTCGAACACCGATATGATATCGGTATGGTTCTTCCCGGGCATGATGGTGCCGCCGTAGACAAACACCGAGGGTCGGTTCAGCCGCGCAAGGCCCATCATGCAGCCAGGCATATTCTTGTCGCAGCCACCAATGGCAACCAGACCATCAAACCCTTCGCAACCGGCGACGGTTTCAATGGAGTCAGCAATCACTTCCCGCGATACCAGCGAGTACTTCATGCCCTCGGTGCCGTTGGCGATGCCGTCAGACACCGTAATGGTGTTGAACGTCAGGCTTTTGCCCCCTGCTTCGTCCGCCCCTGCGGCAGACTCTTCCGCAAGCCGGTTGATGTGCATATTGCAGGGGGTCAGGTTGCTCCAGGTAGAGGCAATACCGATCTGTGGTTTGCGAAAATCTTCATCACTGAAACCCACAGCCCGCAACATGGCCCGGCTTGCTGATTTCCCCAGACCATCCACAACCGGGGACGAGTAGCGGCGGCGCTTGTCTTCTGTCATCGCGTTGTTCTCCTGTTGAACCACCGGCAGACCCGGCCTTGTTCCTGTTTTGAACATGAGATTGGCAGAAACACCCCCACACAGCAACATACCAGCGCCCCACGGCACACCTGGCCTGGCTCCGCCTCGTGCTGAATGATACTGTACGCCCTCCCGTATCTGGCGAGCCCCTTATCGGCCCAACCCTTCAATCGGAGCCTTATCCCGTTCATGAGAGTTATTATCCGTTATTTTTTCCGTACCCTTCGGCTGATCCTGACGCCGTTCATGTTGATCAGTGAAAAGATCAGCACTCCGAAGAGCGTCGAGCGGTCCCCGGAAGACCAGGGCCGTGTGGATAAAGCCTGCGAGAACCTGGCACTTTACCAGTTCAGTGCCTGCCCATTCTGTATCAAGGTCCGCAAGGAGATGGCCCGCCTTGGGCTGAACATCGAAACCAGGGATGCCCAGCATGACGAGACTCACCGCGAAGCCCTTGCCGCCGGCGGCGGCCGCATCAAGGTCCCCTGTCTGCTGATCCGGGAGAACGGCAACGAGCAGTGGCTGTATGAGTCTGACGACATCAGATCCTGGCTGCAGCAGCGGTTTGAACCCGCCACCAGCTGATTACCGCCTCCCCTCCCAGGTGAACAAACGGTAAAACAAGATGCAGGTCCGAATGATCTGCATCAACGGTACTTCAGGTTCTGGCCTCTATAATCGCTTCATCCATTGAAGCCAAGGAGGCCCGTCATGTCATCCCCCAGAGATCCGGAACCAGTCGAGCAGCCCGTATCCGACTACGAGCGCTGGCGTCGGGGCTATGGCGTCATTCAGCACACCGAAACCACGTGCGTCCAGGCCCGGGAAATGGCCAGCGCCCTGGTTGCCGAAGGGCTTCAACCGGACACGGACACCGTCTATCGCAAGCTGACCAGCCTGGACCGCCTGGCCAGCGCCGGCCTTTGGCTGGTGGCGCACATGACCTATACCAAACGGGTAGACACCAGTGGCACTCCCCTACTGCCCAATGACTTCAAAACCAATCCAGAGGGTCATACGGGCGGGGCGCTGAACATGGTTCCGGCCTATGCCGCTTACCTGGCGCTGAACAATCTCAGTGGCCAGACCCGAAGCTGGCTTATGGGCCAGGGCCATTGTGTCGCCGCGATCGATGCGCTGAATGTTCTGACGGGCAACCTGCATCCGGAACAGCAGGACCGTTACCAGGGCAAAGACGGGCTTTCCCGCCTGGTGTCTGACTTCTACAGCTACCGGCAGAGACCGGACGGTGGCATGGAGGCGCCGCTGGGGAGCCACGTCAGTCCTCACACCGCCGGAGGTATCAGCGAGGGCGGCTATCTCGGTTTCGCAGAACTCCAATACGCCCACATGCCGCTGCCAGGTGAGTCGTTGGTGGCCTTCCTTTCCGATGGCGCCGCAGAAGAACAGCGCGGCAGCGACTGGGTGCCACGCTGGTGGCGAGCGGAGGATTGCGGCTCTGTTCTTCCCATCATGATTGCCAATGGCCGACGGATAGAGCAGCGGACAGAACTGGGGACCCGCGAAGGCCTGGAACGGTTTGGCGAACACCTGGCGCACTGTGGTTTTGAGCCACTGCGTTTTGATGGCCGGGATCCGGCCGCCTTTGTTTGCGCCCTGTTCAGTATGGAGCGCAAGCTGAAAGACTATCGTCAGCAGGCGCTGGGCGGAAAACGGCCCTATCCTGTCCCTATTCCCTACGGCATTGCCGAGACGTCCAAGGGGTATGGCTTTTACGGTGCCGGCAGCAACCCCGCCCATAACCTGCCACTGCCGGGGAACCCCAGGATCGACACCAGGGCCAGGGAACTGTTCCATCATCATGCCGGTTTATTGTGGGTACCACCTGAACAGCTGGCCAATGCGGTGAGTGAGCTCAACCAGCACTGGCAGCAGGAACGCCCTCTGGAACGGGACCACGCGCTGGCGACACGCAATCCGCCAGATCCCGTCATCCCAACACTGGCTCCCTCTCATGATTCGTGCTCACCCATGCTGGCAGTGGACGATTTTTTCACGGCCCTTGTCGAGGCAAACCCGGCCTTGAGGGCACGCGTTGGCAACCCGGATGAACTGGCGAGCAATCGTCTCGAAGGCGTGCTTAATACCCTTAAGCACCGGGTAAATGACCCGGAGAGTGAACAGGAATCCGTTCACGGGCAGATCATTACCGCTCTCAATGAAGAAGCCGTGGTGTCGGCCTGTCTCGCCAACAAGGCGGGCCTGAATCTGGTAGCCAGCTACGAGGCCTTCTGTGTGAAAATGCTGGGGGCCATCCGCCAGGAACTGATCTTTGCGCGCCAGCAAAAAGAAGTGGACAGGCCGGCCCGCTGGCTCGGTTTTCCGGTAATTGCCACCTCACACACCTGGGAGAACGGCAAAAACCAGCAGTCCCACCAGGACACCACCTTCTGCGAGTGCCTGTTGGGTGAAATGAGCGATGTCAGCCGTGTGCTTTTCCCCGCTGACTACAACAGTACCCTGGAGGCGCTGCCCGGTGTCTACCTGGGCCGGGGACAGCTCACCTGCATGGTCATACCGAAACGTGATCGACCGATAGTGTTCGACAGGGATGAAGCACGGGCTCTGGCAAAAAATGGGGCACTGGTGGTAGATGAGGACACGTCCCCTGGCGAACCTGTCATGTTGATTGCCAACGGTGCCTACCAGCTCTCCGAAATGATCCGGGCGAGTGAGCGCTTGCGGGAAACCGGTACGCCCTTCCGGCTCGTGTATGTGCAGGAGCCGGGCCGTTTCCGTGAACCCCGGGACACCCTGGAAGCGGCGCAATGTGTTCGTGACCTGGAACAGGAGCGCCTGTTTCCCAGGCGGATGATGCGTCGCGTCGCCCTCACGCACATGCGCCCGGAGGTCTTCCGCGGCCACCTGTCGTCCCTGTTCCCGGAACCCTCGAAATCCCGCGTCCTCGGCTACATCAACCGCGGTGGCACCCTGAACGAAGCAGGCATGCTGTTTGCGAACCGATGCTCCTGGGCCCATGCCCTCGCTGCCTGCGCAGACGTTCTGGAACGCCCCCCCGGGGAATGGCTGTCCAGTGCGGAGCTGGCAGCCGTTGAGGGGCGCGGTGATGCGGGGATTGTTACCCGGAGTCCGTGCTGACGGACTCTGAGGCTCCCCTGCCCAACCGACGCCTGAGCCAGGTTTCCAGTTCAAGAATCACCAGCACAACCACCCCGGCGCTGGCTGCAAAGGCCAGCGCGCCAGGAGTAAGCGGAGCGCTGGCGAAGGTCTGGTGAAATAGCGGCAGATAGGTAAACAGCAACTGCAGCAGAATCACCGCACCTACTGCCAGCAATACGATGGGCGTGCCCAGTACGCCCCTCAGGGTAATGGATGCGCTATCCAGGTAACGCACCGCAAACAGATAGAAAACTTCCATCGCCACCAGTGTGTTCACCGCCAGCGTACGTGCGATCGCTTCATCTTCAAACTGAGCCATGGCCCAGTACCAGGCGGCAAAGATACCAATCAGGAACAACATCGACACAAAGGCGACCCGCCAGACCACGAACCCTGCCAGCAGTGACTCGTCCCTTGGCCGGGGAGGCCGCTTCATGACATCGGGCTCGGTTGGTTCGAACGCCAGTGTCATGGCAAGAATCACTGAGCTAACCAGGTTGACCCATAAAATCTGCAATGCTGATATTGGCAACGCCAGCCCCAGTAAAAGCGCTGTAATAAGGCTTACGGATTCGCCGCCATTAATCGGCAGCATGAACGCAATGCCTTTCTTGAGGTTGGTGTAGACCGTGCGCCCTTCCCGAACGGCAGCCGCAATACTGGCAAAATTGTCGTCAAGCAATACTACCGAGGCGGCCTCTCGGGCAGCTTCAGAGCCTTTTACCCCCATGGCAATACCAACATCGGCCCGCTTGAGAGCGGGGGCATCATTCACGCCGTCTCCGGTCATGGCGACCACACCGTGCAGGGCTTGCAACGCCTCTACCAGGCGCAGTTTGTGTTCAGGACTGGTGCGAGCAAAGATATCCACCTCGCTGGCCACCTGCTTGAGTTCGTTCTCGTCGAGCTGGTCCAGCTCCTTGCCGGTTATTACGCGGGCGGTATTCTTCAATCCCAGCCGTGCGCCGATGGCACTGGCCGTCATGGCATGATCTCCAGTGATCATCTTTACCCGAATCCCAGCGTCATGGCAGTCCTGAATCGCCTGGATAGCCTCCTGTCGCGGTGGGTCCAGCAGGCCCACAAGGCCCAGCAGTTCAAGGCCCTCCTCAACATCCTCCACCGCAAGGGTGTTCTGTGAGGCATCCGCAGGTCTACGTGCCAACGCCAGCACCCGCAGGCCTTCCGAGGCGAGTTCGGAAACGGCATCGGTCCAGGCCTCCCGGTCCAGCGACGTGGTATCACCGCTGTTGGTTACCATACTGGTACACATTTCCAGTATCCGCTCCGGAGCTCCTTTTACATAGACCACCCCATGGCGGTGGTGATCATGATTGAGAGTTGCCATGAAACGGTATTCAGCGTCAAAGGGCACCTCGTCCGCCCGCGACCAAAGCCGCCCATCCGTTTCGGGGTCAAATCCGGCCTTCTGGGCGAATACCTTCAGTGCTCCTTCCATAGGATCGCCGGCCACCCGGATCGTACCCTCATGACGCTCCAGATGGGCGTCGTTACACAACGCAGACGCTTTGGCCAATTGGTCCAGCAACTCGCTGCCAGATGCCAATTCATTGCCTTCCCGAATATCCCCCTCCGGCTCGTAACCTTCGCCCTCTATGTCCAGCCGTTGCCCGGCCACTACCGCAGCAGTCACCATCATTTCATTGCGGGTGAGGGTTCCGGTTTTATCAGAGCAGATCACGGACACTGCCCCCAGGGTTTCGATCACGGGCATGCGGCGTACCACCGCGTGACGTGTTGCCATCCGTCGCACGCCGATGGCCAGTGTAATAGTGAGAATTGCCGGCAGCCCCTCCGGAATAGCCGCCACGGTCAGGCCCACAACCGCCATAAACAGTTCACGAACCGGTAGTCCACTCAGCGCGAGGCCACCACCAAATATCGCGATACCGGCAACAATGATGATCATGGACAGGTAGCGGGCAAAGCGGTCGATCTGCTCGAGCAACGGTGTTTTGAGGGTGGTGGTGTCTTGCAGCAGGCCGGAAATCCGGCCGATTTCGGTGTGTTCTCCTGTCCTCACCACCACCCCTCGGCCGGTGCCCGTTGCCACCATGGTGCCCGAGAAGGCCATGTTGAGCTGATCACCGAGGACAGCATCGGCGGGCTGCACACTGGTGGTTTTATCCACGGGTTCGGATTCACCGGTCAGCACCGCCTCTTCGATTTTCAGGTTATGGCAGCGTTCCAGCCGGAGATCCGCTGGCACCCGGTCTCCGGGTTCCAGCACTACGGTGTCACCGGGCACCAGTTCCGCGGCGTCGATTTTTTTCTGCCCGTCTTCACGGATCACCACGGCTTTGGGGGCCAGCATATGTCGAATTGCCGAAAGTGCCTGCTCGGCCTTACCTTCCTGAATGAAACCAACCAGGGTCTGGATAACCACCACCGCCATAATCACCGTGGTGTCCACCCAGTGGCCCAGCAGGGCGGTGATCACCGCAGCCGTGATCAACACGTAGATCAGAAAGTTTTTAAGCTGATTGCCAAGGCGGGCAAGAGGACCGCGGCGACGTGCCTCCGGCAACCGGTTGTGACCGTATTCGTTCAGTCTTTCGGCCACGTTCTGTGCCGACAACGGCCCGCTAACAGAAAGCTCGGAACGGGCCTTTTCGATATCCATGGCGTGCCAATGCACGCCACGAGTACCTGCAGGTTCTTCCACTTTAGAGGGGGGTGTTTCAGAGGATGACATTGCCGAACTCCCTGGCTGTATACCTGCCGCTATTGAAACCGGACGTAGGCCCGGAAGGGTTGCTTCAGGTCAAGATTAGCCCGGATTGGCCGGGGTTACCGGCCATTGAGTTAGCTTATCGGATTACTGCCTTCGCCTAGCCGTGAATAAACACCGGCCCGAAACCATAGTTCCAGAGGATCACGGAGCCTACACGGGTAGATACCAGAATCACCAGTGCCACGGTCAGCAGCGCACCTACGTACATCACCGCCTGATCCTTGGGGATACCCATCACAATCGGCAGGCCTTCATACATCAGCCAGGCGCCATAGCCGGCTGCCAGCAGGAAAACCAGGGCGTTGAACCAGGGCACCGGGTACAGCAGAGCAAACCCTGCCAGAAACAGGGGCGTGCAGGAGTATGACGCCAGTGCAATACCGTTGGATGGCATAAGCTCCTCTTTGGCGCCGTAGGTCTTGGCCATCCAGTTGATCGCATAACCCAGGGCAAATACGCCCACAAGTATGGCCACATAGGTGAGCACACTCATCTGCAATGCACTGATTTCTGTCAGCTTGATCAAACGGTCACTGCCAACCGTCCAGCCGAAGTGCGCCGTGGAGATATACGCACATATCGGCGCGATGGCCGCCAGAACTAACACGTAGGCAACGTAGAGCCTTCTGGGTGGGGCATGTTCCTTGCGGATTTCCGCCCACTCACTGTCGGGGTGGGTAAACAGGCCAAACGCGTGATTCAGGAGCATAGCTCGACCCTCTTGGGTTGATATTGTTGTTCACCAATAAAATTACGCTGTGCGGGTCTCAACAGATCAGACCCTGCTGTTCTTAACTATAGTCAAGAATTGCAGAAGGAAAAGCCGCAGGGGCATGAAATTCAGACGGTTTCCGGAATCAGACGCTGCAAAAGACCGGGCGTGGGCAAAGCGTCGAAAGCCCCTTGTCACGGGCAACTCTCCCGCACCAGTAAACAGGTGGGCAACAACACGTTTTTGTCTTCTTTCTCCCCGAGGAATATCCGCGCCGCAGTACGACCCTTCTCGGCACTTTGTTGGTAAACCGTGGTCAGGGACGGATGCAGGTTGGCCCCCTCCGGAATGCCGTCAAACCCAACGATGCGAACGTCCTCTGGCACCCTCAGACCCATTTGCAGGGCGGCCTGGATAGCGGCCAGTGCAATCCGGTCACTCATGCACAACATCAGATCCGGGCGCGGATTACTGGTAAGTGCCTCGCGGGCAGCCTGATAGGCATCCTGGTGGGTATTGGTCGGTGTCGTCCAGATTCTGTCGGAGGAAACATGATGGCCTGCAGCCTCCAGCGCATCCAGATAGCCGCGAAGCCGGCGCACGGAGATGGCTCGCGTTTCGTTAAACAGCTCCTGATCACGGATGCGGCATACCCGGTCGGTATCCAACAGCCGCAAACCCATGATAGCCACATTGGTCGGTGGCTTTTTCAGGGCATGTTCGGCACTACACCTCGCCCCCTCATAGTTATCGATGTTGACCCAGGTACATCCCTCCAGGTCAAAATCGACGGCAACCATCTGCTTGCCATGCTGCAACAGACGGTCGTAGGTACGGCCCTTTTTCAACCAGCCGTAAACGATAAAGCCGTCGACCATGGCTTCCTGTACCCGGCTGCGGTGTTCATCATCTTCCTGGCTGGATAACAGCAGCATGTTCATTTGCCGCTGGTCAAACACTTCAGCCAGCCCGTGGAGAAATTCGCTGGCCACCGGGTCTGTCAAGCTGTAGGCCAGGTTATCTGCCAGCATCACGCCCACGTTACCGGTGCGGCCGGTTCTCAGGCTGCGGGCGGCGGCATTGGGCCCGTGGTAGCCGTGGCGTTTGCATTCGTCCAGAATCCACCGACGACGGGCATCGGACAGCTGGTCGGGCCGATTGAAGGCGTTGGAAATGGTCGCCGTGGACACATTGAGCTTTTCCGCCATCAGCTTGACGGTCAACCGTTTTGGGCGGTGATCGGGTTTTATTGTTTCCATTGCATACTGGCCCGTGTTTCAGTTACTGGCGGCTTGCAGATCAGTCTCATCCACCCTGTGCGTCCCCACCCGTGGAAGACTGTGGCCATCGGCGTCGAAAACATGCAGGCGCTCGGGCTCGGCGTTCAGCGCCACCCGTTGGCCGGCCCGGATCTGACACGGCACAGATTCACGAACCACCACCAGTTCATCCATACCGGGCATTTCCAGATACACATAAGCCTCGTTACCCAGATATTCCACGT
>JAWWAM010000029.1:0-13786 GCA_033721715.1 Marinobacter sp. | reverse complement strand
TACGGTGTCGACAATAGCAGTCGGGACCTCCACGGGGCCTTGCTGGATGCGGAGATACTTGCTGAAGTCTATCTCCTCCTCACAGGTGGCCAGACCGCCCTGTCTCTGGACGCCGGTAACGATGGAGCTGGAGGTGAGGGTGGTATCCGGCGGCTGCCAGATGATCGCAAACCACTTAATGTCGTTCGGGCCAGTAACGAGGAAGCGTCTGCTCATGAAGAGTTCATGGAACTGCTTGCCAAACAGACGGGCGAGACAGTTTGGGGCAAGCTGGCGCAGAAAGAGTAATGAGGAGCCGGGTCGGATAGCTGCCCCGCAATGAGAACTGTGCCGGACTGTACTTTTTGTTACATTCCCGCTTTCTTGAGCTACTTGAGTTTTGTGTTATAAGTAATGATAAGTTCGCGAGTTTTCGCGAACTTTTGTTTTAGCTGGGAAGGGTAAAACTGGCTCATAAAAAGGCCCAGAAAAATACCGAAAGGGTCACATTCCAAGAACAGGACGCGGTAGTTTCCGCATAATTTACAGGAAGCGTTTATGGTTCAATCGTCTCTGGCGACGAAATCACAGTCATTTGATCTGGTCAAAAGTGAGATTGAGCAGACCATAAGACAGGCAGAGTCCAGCCTGGAACGCTTTCAGGAAAATCGGGAGAGCGGTGAGGACCTGCAGAACTGTGTGGATTTTCTGAACCAGCTCCGTGGCATTTTCATTCTTGTTGAACTGCGTGCCGGCACCTTGTTGTGTCAGGAAGCGGTCAGTATGGCGAACGATGTCCCCGTTGGCGCCAACGATGACAAGAACATACTCCTTACCACGCTTAACAGTGCGCTGTTTATTTTGCGCCGTTACGTTGAATACTACCACCAGCAGCGTGCCGATCACCCCGAACTTCTGTTACCGGTCATCAATGATCTGCGCGAGGCCCGGAAGGAAAAACCCTATCCCGAGTCCTGCTTCTTCGACGTGGACGTCAAGGAGCGGCCGGATTTCTGCGCCGGAATCTCCGTGCCTTCGTTTGAGGGCAATGAGGCTGAGTATGAAATTCTGGCTCGCCGCATGCGTCTTACCTTTCAGGTAGCGTTGCTGGGGGTTCTTCGCGAAAAGAACGAAGTGGTCAGCAAAAAGCTTTTTGGTCGCGCCGCCCGGGGATTCGCCCGGTTGTGCCAGGGACAATCGATGGGGCAGATGTGGTGTTTGGTAGCCATTGTTGCAGACACAATGCTCGACCGCGCGATGGGGTTCAGTAAAGCCCGTAAGCGCATGTTCATGAGAATTGAAAAGTATTCCCGTGAAGTGGTTTACGTAGGCAAGGTTGCTACCGCAAAGGACGCACCGGATTCCCTGATAAAAGATCTGGTCTACCTGCTGTACCGCAGCGGCTCCGCTAATCCGGAGGTTACATCCGTTCTATCGGCCTTCCGTCTTGCACCGGCAGAGTTTCCCGACTCCATGCTCGATGCCCACGCCCGCCGGCTCTACGGCCCGGGGTCCGATGTGCTCAAATCCCTGTCGACAGCCTTGCAGGACGAGCTTAACCAGCTCAAAGACAAGCTGGATATTGTTGAGCGCGGCATCGAGCCGGATCTGGCTGAATTGTCCTCCATTGCCGAAGCGCTGGAGCGCATGGCAAATACACTGGTGATGCTGGATCTGAACCAGCTGGGCACCATGGCCCGGGCGGAAGCAGTCAAACTGCGGACCTGGGAAGAAGAAAAGCGGTTACCGGCGGATGACGAGCTCTACAAGCTGGCGGATTCGGTGCTTGGCATAGAAGACGCCGTCATGCAGATCGTAACAAGAGGCATCACCTCCGAAACCGACGCTCTGGCAGGCGGACAACGGAACCGGGAAGAGTCGCTGTATCTCAGGGAAGCCACGTTTGTGGTGGCAGATGAGGCCAGAAGTGCGTTGACCCTGGCCAAGCGGGCAATCACTGCCTTTATAGAGTCTGACTACGACAAGCTCCACCTGGCTAACCTGCCGGGTACGCTGCACAGCATCTGGGGTGGTTTGCACATGCTTGATGATCCGGGCGCCGCCTCGGTACTCGAGCGGGTCGCTGGCTCTATCCAGGAGCGCCTGCTGGACGCCAGAGAAGCCCCACCGGCTCAGGTGCTGGAAGCACTGGCTGACGCGCTCACGTCCCTTGAATATTATATTGAAAGCATCGGAAAGCGTGAGGAGCGTAACGCCGATCTGTTGCGTCTTGCGGAGTCGTCGCTGGACGATGTGGGCTTGTGAGAGGAATGATCGAGTAACTGAAACGAAAAAACCCTGCACGCTGGCAGGGTTTTTTTATGGGGAGTTCTCAAGCGGGTATTAACCCATGTTGAACAGTTCACCCAGTTTTGTGGCCAGCATCATGTCGCCCTCGGCGCGCAGCTGGCCGGCCATGAATGCCTGCATGCCATCGGTTTCGCCTGACACAATGCCCTTAAGGGTTTCGGAATTCATGATCAGCGTGACAGAAGGGTCATCGTGAGTACCTTCGACGGCTTGGCAGGTGCCATCTTTGATAATCACGTGATAGTTATTGTCGTCCTCGATATCGAACTGGAAGACCAGGTCCAGGCCTTCAGCGGCGTCTGCGTTGAAATTCTGTTCGAGCTTTTCAAAAATTGGAGCTACAGACATTATTTTACCCTTTTTGGTGTTTGTCTTGGCGTATTGACGGCGGGCCGAGCCGACGTAGCATTCGACTTTAGGGTGAGATAATAGCAGTGTCAAGCTCGATCGAACGCTTGTTTTAATTTTCTTTCTTATCACGATGGGTTGTACCTCTGGGCACCTCAGTTACAATCGAGCGCTCAAGAATAATCCTGGAGAAGCAACTTGGAATTTCTGACAGAGTTCGGTTTGTTCATTGCGAAAACGGTTACCCTGGTAGTGGCGTTGCTGGTCATTGTTTCCGTGATTATGTCCGCGGCCCAGAAGGATAAGGACGATCACGGTGGCGATGGTGAACTGAGGGTTCGCAAGCTCAATGAGAAATACCGCAAACTGAGAGAGTCCCTTCAGGCCAGGCTGCGCAGTGAGTCCGAACGAAAAGCCTTCGAGAAGTCCCGCAAGAAAGCAGAAAAGGCCAAAGAAAAAGCAGCCAAAGCAAAGCGCAAGGCGGGTGACGCCGATGAAGACGCAAAACCCAGGGTGTACGTGCTGGATTTTGACGGTGACATCAAGGCCAGCGACACCGACTCCTTGCGCCGGTCCATCACAGCGGTGCTTAGCGTGGCAGAACCGGAAACGGACGAAGTGGTCATCCGCCTGGAAAGTGGCGGCGGGCTGGTTCACTCCTACGGCCTGGCTGCCGCGCAACTCGACCGTATCCGCGCCAAGGGCATCAAACTGACCGCCTGTGTCGACAAAGTGGCAGCCAGCGGCGGTTACATGATGGCTTGTGTGGCGGATCGTATTGTTGCCTCACCCTTCGCCATTCTCGGCTCCATTGGCGTGGTCGCCCAGCTGCCCAATTTCCATCGTTTTCTGAAGAAGAACGATGTGGACTTTGAGGTTCTCACTGCCGGTGAGCACAAACGCACCCTGACCATTTTTGGTGAAAACACCGACAAGGGCAGGGCGAAGTTCCTGGAAGACCTTGAAGATACCCACGTACTGTTCAAGGAATATGTCGGCGAGCGCCGTCCAGGGCTGGACCTGACAGCGGTCGCTAACGGTGATATCTGGTTCGGGCGCCGTGCCCTTGAGGTCAACCTGATCGATGAAATCAAGACGTCCGACGAATTTCTGATTGAAGCCTGTGACCGTGCGGACGTAATCTCGGTAAGTTACCAACGCAAGCGTACCTTACCGGAAAAGCTCGGCCTGGCCACCAGTGCTGCACTTGAGCACACCGTATGGCGGGTACTGGGCGCATTCCGTAACCAGAAGATCCAGTAAAGCCAACGACAACGGGGAAAGATCATGACGAATGACACCGAGTTCAAGGCGTGGCGTGTTCAGGAACAGGACGGCGAGTACGCCGGTTCCGAGCAGACGCTACACGTATCGGACCTGCCCGAGAACGACGTTCTGATCCGGGTCAGCCACTCTTCCCTTAACTATAAGGACGCGTTGTCTGCCTCGGGCAACAAGGGCGTCACCCGAAACTATCCCCATACTCCAGGCATAGACGCGGCTGGTGAAGTGGTGGAGGACTCTGCAGGCTCATTCTCCGCTGGTGACAAGGTGCTGGTTACCGGTTACGACCTCGGCATGAACACCGACGGCGGCTTTGGCGAGTACATCCGCGTACCGGCAGACTGGTGTGTGGCCATGCCCCAGGGATGGGATGCTCGCACCGCGATGATCTACGGCACAGCCGGCCTGACGGCGGGCCTGTGTGTGACAAAGCTGCTAACCATGGGCGCCAAGCCGGAGCAGGGCAAAGTAGCGGTAAGCGGCGCCAGCGGCGCAGTTGGAACTGTGGCTGTTGAACTGCTTGCCAATCTGGGCTTTGAGGTAGTGGCGATAAGCGGCAAGCAGGACCATGTCGACGCACTCAAGAACCTGGGCGCCAGCGAAGTGCTGGGTCGCGATGCCCTGGCAGCCGAAAAGAAGCCAATGCTGAAACCCGCCTTCGCCAACGCCGTGGACACCGTCGGCGGCGGCCCGCTGGCAGAGTTGCTTAAGCAGATTCACCCGGGAGGTTCGGTTTCCTGTTGCGGCCTGGTGGCGGGTCCACAACTGGAAACTACGGTACTGCCGTTTATCCTGCGGGGGAACAATCTGCTGGGCGTGGACTCGGTAGAAATCCCGCTGGCCAAGAAGCAGGCCGTTTGGAATAAGTTCTCAGGTGACTGGGCTTGCAGGAAAACAGAAGCCTCTGCTCGTGATATTGGACGTGGTGAACTGGATGGTGCGTTGAAAGCATTCCTGAAAGGCGAGTCAGCCGGCAAGATTGTTCTGGATCATGCCAGGTAAATCAACAGACCCTAAACTGACGGCTAATCGCCCAAGTCCGCCAGAACAAAGAGGGAGCCGGTAACCAAAACTGTGCGGAGCCAAGGATGGCGGAGCCCAAGCCGAACAGGACGTCTTGAGGCGTGTTTTGGTTACCGGCTCCCTCTTTGTTCGTGAGGGAAGTTAAAGAAGTCCCCCGGGGGGGGGCAGAGATTCAGGAAGCCCGGCGACGGAATAGCGGCACGTCGGTATCCGTAGCGGCCTGATAACCCTGAGTGAAGAAGTTCAGGCAGCGTGCTGCCTTGTTGATGTCCTTATCCGCCCGAAGTACATAAGTGTCAAAGCCACAGCGCTTCATAAACTGAAGCTGGTCCAGAAGCACATCGCCTACGGCACGCAACTCATTCCGGTAATTCAATCGCTCCCGCAACAACCGGGCAGTACTGTAGCCGCGGCCATCACTGAACTTCGGAAAGTTCACGGCAATAACAGGCAGCTCGTTGACCACCCCGGCCAGAATCTCAGGCTCCTCATGGCTATCCAGCCAGACCCCGATATCATCGCGGTTCTCGAAGTGCTCCTTGCCGGCCAACCAGAGGTCTGCCGGGATCAGCGCAGGCTGATCCGGAATCGCCAGAGAGTCTCCGTCTGCAGGCCGGGGGACGACTGCCCAATTGTCCTGACGGATATTTCCGTCACTGGTAATCAGATCAGGCATAAACCCGCTCCTTGAATGGCTCAATGCCGATACGGCGGTAGGTGTCCAGGAAAGGTTCTTCCTCTGTGCGGTGATCGACGTAGACATTAATGATCTTCTGAATTACCTCGGGCATGTCATCCCGGGCAAACGACGGCCCCAGAATCTTGCCGATGGCCGCATCGTGATGGGACGAGCCACCCAGACTGATCTGGTAGAACTCCTGGCCCTTCTTGTCGACACCAAGAACGCCGATGTTGCCCACATGGTGGTGCCCACAGGCGTTCATGCAGCCAGAAATATTCAGGTCAATGTTGCCGATGTCATAGAGAAAATCCAGGTCATCGAACTGGCGCTGTATCGCCTCGGCAACCGGAATGGACTTGGCATTGGCCAGGGCGCAGTAGTCGCCACCCGGGCAGCAGATCACATCCGTCAGCGTATTGAGGTTGGCAGTGGCAAAACCCATGGGAGTAATAGCCTGCCAGAGCTCGAACAACCTATCTTTTCTGACATCCGCCAGAACCACGTTCTGCTGATGGGTAACCCGCACCTCGCCAAAACTGTACTCGTCTGCGAGATCCGCAATCTGCTCAAGTTGACGATCACTGACATCACCTGGCGGGGTGCCGGTTTTCTTCATAGTCAGCGTTACAATGGCGTAGCCCGGCTTTTTATGACCATCCACATTGTGGGAAATCCACTGGTCGAACTCGCGGTTCTCGAAGCGCTGGGTGGCCAGGGAGTCCGTCACATCCGGTACCTGTTGGTAATCCGGCTCGGTGAAGTAGCCCTTGAACTGGTTGATGGCCTCTGCCGTCAGGCGGGTAGGGGAGTCTTTGATATGGGACCACTCTTCTTCCACCTTGGCGGCGAAACCTTCCGGAGTCAGTGCCTTGACCAGAATCTTGATGCGTGCCTTGAATTTGTTGTCCCGGCGACCATAGCGGTTATACACACGCAACACCGCCTCCAGATAAGTGAGAAGGTCCAGTTCGGGGAGGAATTCACGGATCACCGGCCCTACCATTGGAGTACGGCCAAGGCCGCCACCAACGTGCACCCGGAAGCCCAGCTCACCCTGGTCGTTGTGAACCATTTGCAGGCCAATATCGTGGACCTGGATAGCGGCGCGATCCGTGTGTTCGGAGGCGTTCACTGCCACCTTGAATTTGCGGGGCAGGAAGGCAAACTCCGGATGGAAAGTTGACCACTGGCGAATGATCTCGCAATAGGGGCGCGGATCGGTGATTTCATCTGCCTGGACGCCGGAAAACTGATCCGTTGTGGTGTTACGGATACAGTTACCGCTGGTCTGGTTGGCGTGCATTTCCACTTCTGCCAGTTCCGCCAGAATGTCAGGCACATCTTCGATGGCCGGCCAGTTGAGCTGGACATTCTGGCGGGTTGTAAAGTGGGCATAACCTTTGTCATAGTCCCGCGTTATGCGGGCAAGCCGACGAAGCTGCGCAGAACGGAGCATTCCGTAGGGAACGGCGATACGCAACATCGGCGCAAGACGTTGCACATACAACCCGTTCTGCAGGCGCAGCGGAAGAAACTCGTCTTCACGCAGCTCGCCAGCCAGAGCCCGTTCGGTCTGATCACGGAATTGTGCAACGCGCTCGGCAGCCATCTGCCGATCGTGTTCGTCATAAACATACATAGTGGAACGTCCTGCTGAAACGCTGGAAATACGGCTTTGGTGCCTGTTCTTGCGGAGGAGAATATCACCGTGTCATTATTCTTAAAATGATTATTTCAAAATATGTTTATCGATTTGAGTGATATAGGAATCGAGATATTGCTGGACGAATGTCAATTTTCCGCCTAGATTTGAAAAGGCGTGCTTGAAGAAATACATAACAAAACAAAGAGGAAAGACTATGAAGAAAATTATGCGATCAGATAGCCAGGCGGACGCCGTAGCGGCCGTTTTGCTGATAGCCCTTGTGGTTGCCTTCGCTGTGATCTGGGTGTCCGGCCAATAAACCTATTGGCTGGATAGCACCACGTTTACCACCACAATCAGGGTGACGACAAAGCCCACGGTAAACAGGATACCGGCGATAATATAAGGCCAGGGACTGTGGCTTCCGAAATCTTCTTCCCGGCGCTTGTCCGATTGCACTCCGAGAGCGCCGGCGAGAATACTCTGCATAACTTTTAAAACACCCGGCCCCTTTTTGCGGGCAGGTTGCCTTTCGTGATCCTGTTGCTCGGCCATACTTCCTTCCATCTGATCCGGTTTGGCTCGTCCGGCAGTCGTTATTCTGCCGGGTCGTAGGCGAGACTGGGAGCCAGCCAGCGCTCTGTTTCCGCTTTGGATATTCCTTTGCGCTCAGCATAGTCCTCAACCTGGTCAGCGCCAATCTTGCCCACCGCAAAGTATTTCGATTCGGGATGTGAGAAGTACCACCCTGATACCGCAGCCGTGGGGAACATGGCAAAGCTTTCAGTGAGCTCCAGGCCGGCATTTTTGGGCGCGTCAAGCAGTTCAAACAGGGCTTCTTTTTCAGTGTGATCCGGGCAAGCCGGGTAACCCGGTGCCGGACGGATTCCCCGGTAACGCTCGCGAATCAGGTCTTCATTCTTCAGGGCTTCATCGTCCGCGTATCCCCAGAACTCTTTCCTGACACGCTCGTGAAGATGTTCCGCAAAGGCTTCAGCCAGGCGGTCAGCAAGGGCCTTGACCATAATGGCATTGTAATCGTCGTTGCGATCCTTGAACTCCAGGGAGAATTCTTCCGCGCCGATACCTGTCGTCACCGCGAAACCGCCAACGTAATCACAAGGGCCGTCACCTTCTGGTGCCACGAAATCCGACAGCGACATCATCGGTTTGCCGGGGGCCTTGTCGTCCTGTTGGCGCAGGTGGTGCAGGGTGGTAAGTTCAGTCTGGCGGCTCTCGTCAGTGTAAAGCACAATGTCGTCACCCCGACGGTTAGCCGGCCAGAATCCGATAACCGCTTTTGCTGAGATGCGTTTCTCGTCGATCATCTGTCGCAGAATCTTCTGGGCGTCGTCAAAAAGTGTCTTCGCAGCTTCACCCCGCTTGGGATCGTCGAAAATGGCGGGGTACTTGCCCGACATGTCCCAGGAAATAAAGAAGGGAGTCCAGTCGACGTAGTCGACCAGTTTTTCCAGATCGTAAGTCTCGAACGACCTGACCCCGAGGAAAGCAGGTTTGGGTGGCTCATAGCCCTCGAAATTGATGTCGGGCGCGCGATCTCTTGCTTCTTTCAATGACACCAGCTTGGTACGCTCGCCGCGGTTCTTGCGGCGTTCGCGGATGTCGTGATATTCGGTCCTTGCGGCATCCACCAGGGCTGGTTTCGCGCTCTTGCTGAGCAACTGTGACGCCACGTTGACACAACGTGAGGCGTCAGACACGTACAGTGCAATATCATTCTTGTACTGCTGCTCAATTTTAACGGCAGTGTGAGCCTTGGAGGTGGTGGCGCCGCCAATCATCAATGGAATGTGGAAATCCAGCCGTTGCATTTCTTTTGCCACGTGCACCATTTCATCCAGCGAAGGTGTGATCAGGCCGCTCAGGCCGATAATGTCCACGTTCTCTTTCCTGGCGGTCTCCAGGATCTTGTCGCAGGGCACCATCACACCCATATCGATGACTTCGTAGTTATTGCACTGCAAAACCACGCCCACGATGTTTTTGCCGATATCGTGGACATCGCCCTTGACCGTTGCCATCAGAATCTTGCCCTTGGCTTTCTGTTCTTCGGTTTTCTCGGCCTCGATGTAGGGAATCAGGTGGGCGACCGCCTGTTTCATTACCCGGGCGCTCTTGACCACCTGGGGCAGGAACATCTTACCGTCACCGAACAGATCGCCGACCACGTTCATGCCATCCATCAGCGGGCCTTCAATCACTTCAATAGGGTGGGTTGCTCGCTGACGGCAGGCTTCCGTGTCGTCGATGATGTAACTGGTAATACCCTTGACCAGGGCGTGCTCAACCCGCTTCTCGACAGGCCATTCGCGCCAGGCCAGATCCTCTTCCTGGGTTTTTCCGCCCTTGCTGCGATAGCGCTCGGCGATTTCCAGCAGGCGGTCGGTGGAGTCATCGCGACGGTTGAGCACCACGTCCTCCACCAGCTCTTTCAGTTCCGGGTCGATTTCATCGTAAATGACCAGTTGGCCAGGATTGACGATGCCCATGTTCATGCCGGCCTTGATGGCGTGATAAAGGAATACTGAGTGGATGGCCTCCCGGACCGCATCGTTACCGCGGAAGGAGAACGATACGTTGCTCACACCACCGGAAATGGAAGCGTGGGGCAGGTGATCGCGGATCCAACGGGTGGCGTTGATAAAATCCACCGCGTAGTTGTTGTGCTCTTCAATGCCGGTGGCAATAGCGAAGATGTTGGGGTCAAAGATAATGTCCCCGGCGTTGAATCCGATGCCGACGAGCAAGTCGTAGGAGCGCTTGCAGATCTCTGTCTTGCGTTCATAGGTATCGGCCTGGCCGTCTTCATCGAACGCCATGACTACTACGGCGGCACCATATCGCATGCAGTCGCGGGCACGCTTGAGGAACTCTTCCTCGCCCTCCTTGAGACTGATGGAGTTCACCACTGCCTTGCCCTGAATACAGCGCAGGCCGGCTTCGATGACTTCCCACTTGGAGGAGTCGATCATCAACGGGACCCGGGAAATGTCAGGCTCGGAGGCGACCAGTTTCAGGAAAGTCACCATGACTTCCTTCGAATCCAGCATGCCCTCGTCCATGTTGATGTCGATGATCTGGGCACCGTTTTCCACCTGGTCACGGGCAACGCTGAGGGCTTCTTCGTACTGCTCTTCCTTGATAAGACGGAGGAAGCGCTTGGAGCCGGTAACGTTGGTGCGTTCACCCACATTGATAAACAGGGTGTTTTCGTCGCCGGTAAAAGGCTCAAGGCCGGAAAGGCGCAGGGCCTTCTTGGGTTCGGGAATCTTGCGGGGCGGGTACTTGGCTACCGCGTTGGCGATGGCCTCAATGTGGTCCGGGCGGGAGCCGCAACAACCCCCGATAATGTTCAGAAAGCCATCGCGGGCAAAGCCTTCAATAATGTCGGCCATTTCTTCCGGCGTCTGGTCGTATTCCCCGAACTCGTTGGGAAGACCCGCGTTAGGGTGGGCACTGACGTAGGTGTCTGCCTTGTTGGACAACTCTTCCACATAGGGACGCAGGGCATCGGCGCCAAGGGCACAGTTGAGACCGACGGAGATAGGCTTGGCATGGGCCACTGAGTTCCAGAAGGCTTCGGTGGTCTGACCGGACAGGGTGCGGCCAGAGGCATCGGTAATGGTGCCGGAAATCATGACCGGCAGTTCAATTCCGCTATCGATAAAATACTGCTGGGTAGCGTAAATGGCGGCCTTGGCATTGAGGGTGTCAAAGATGGTTTCAATCAGGATCAGGTCGCAGCCGCCCTCAACCAGACCTTCAACCGCTTCATAGTAGTTGTCTACCAGGGTCTGAAAATCAACGTTGCGGTAGCCGGGGTTGTTCACATCCGGCGAGATGGATGCCGTGCGTGAGGTGGGCCCGACTGCGCCGGCCACAAACCGTGGCTTGTCCGGGGTGCGGGCGCTGAATTCATCGGCAACCTGGCGTGCCAGTTTGGCCGCTGCCACATTCAGTTCTTTGGCCAGAGATTCCAGTCCGTAGTCTGCCTGGGAAAGCTGAGTTGAGTTGAAGGTGTTGGTTTCTATAATATCCGCACCGGCATCGAGATAGTCCGCGTGGATATTGCGGAGCAGGGCCGGCTGAGTAAGATTGAGCAGGTCATTGTTACCCTGGACTTCACGGTCATAGTCGGCAAATCGATCACCGCGGAACGCTTCCTCGTCCAGTTTCAGGTTCTGGATCATGGTGCCCATACCGCCGTCAAGAATGACGATGCGTTCTTTAAGGGCGTTACCAAGCTGTTCCAGGCGGTCCAGACGAGAAGTGCGATTGGTCATAGAAATTACTTCCGGAAGTCGTATTTATCTCAATGGCGCGGGATCATAGCAAAATTGATGGATGTCGTCCCACGCCGTCATGATGTTCATCAATGGAGGAATTAAAGTCCGACTATTTTACTTGGTCTTTCATGTTGGCGCGAACTCACTTAAAATACGGTTAAACTTACCAACGGGTTGCAATTATGGCATTGGTTACGGTGACAGATCCCGCTCGGGATTACCTTGCACAACTTATCGAAAAACAGGATGTTGACGGCATGGGCGTCCGCATTTTTGTGACCCAGCCCGGAACCAAGAATGCCGAGACCTGTCTGGCGTACTGCCCGCCCAATGAAATTGTGCCGACTGACGAACAGATTGATCTTGGTAAATTCACCCTGTTTCTTGACCACAACTCGGTTCCCTTCCTTGAAGAAGCGTATGTGGACTATTCCAAGGATCAGATGGGAGGCCAGCTGACCATAAAGGCGCCCAACGCCAAGGTTCCCAAAGTTGACGACGATGCGCCGCTGCCGGACAGGATCCAGTATGTGCTGGCGTCGGAGATCAACCCGAACCTGGCCGCCCATGGAGGCGATGTGTCGTTGGTTGAGATTGTCGACGGCTCCGTGGCTGTACTCCGGTTTGGTGGTGGTTGTCAGGGCTGTAGCGCTGTGAGCCTGACCCTCAAGCAGGGTGTTGAATCGACGCTGAAAGAACGTGTGCCTGAAATCTCAGCCGTACGGGATGTGACCGACCACACCGTGAAAGAAAACGCATATTATCAGTAGGATGAAGAGCATTATTCAACTGTGATCTGAAGCCGGCCATTGCCGGCTTCTTTTTTGTCCGGCGTGATATTTGTCAGCTCCGGGCCTGCCGCGCTACCGTCTGTACTCTGGCGGCACGGCCAATGTCGGTTTATTTCAATTACTTCATGATCAGTCACATAATCAGAATCAAACGGTGGGCAACAGGCCCGCCTCATAATTAACGGCGCGCTGTTGCACTGTGCCCGCCATTCATACGCTGGGGTTTAGCTTGGTTGATGTAGCACTTCTTTCTGTGCCACTTGTGGCCGCTGTGGTTGGCTGGTTGACCAACTGGCTGGCCATCCAGATGTCGTTCTATCCCGTGCATTTCATGGGTGCCGGCGTCTTCGGCTGGCAGGGTGTGATTCCCCGCAAGGCCGAAAAGATGGCTCACATCTGCATTGACCGTACTCTTCAGCAGTTTGGTGACCTGAACGCTGTCTATCAGAAGCTGGAGCCCCAGAGAATCGTGGAGCAGGTGATCTCCCAGGTTGGCCCACGAATGGATGAGTACATTGATGAGGTCATGTACGACATCCAGCCCGTACTATGGGACAACCTGCCGTTGTTTGTCCGTAACCGCATCTATCAATGGGGGCGGGAACAGTTACCGGGCCGGATCGAGTCACTGGTGGAGGACTTTGGTGACGACCTGAATGATCTGGTGGATCTTAAAGCGCTGCTAAGCCGGGAACTCGAATCCCACCCTGATCTGATGAACCGTAT
The DNA here is from genome assembly GCA_033721715.1 of Marinobacter sp. GTDB lineage: Bacteria > Pseudomonadota > Gammaproteobacteria > Pseudomonadales > Oleiphilaceae > Marinobacter. The sequence goes on along the minus strand of JAWWAM010000029.1, from coordinate 691 downwards.
ATTCCAGCAGGCCGGATCGGTGGAGCTCCGCTCCGTAATCAATCGCGGAGCGATCATTGGAGGTATTCTCGGTGCAATCCTGGCGCCGATCTGGGCCCGATACCCTGAGCCCTGGCTGTTGCCGGTGGGCGGGTTTGCTGTGGGGTTTCTCACCAACTGGATCGCCATTAACCTTATATTTCGCCCATTGAGGCCCCGGCGCTTCCTGTTCTGGAAAGTGCAGGGGCTGTTTCTCAGGCGCCAGCCTGAAATCAGTGAGGTCTGGGCCAGGCTGGTGGCCGAGGAGCTGATCACGGTCGAGAAGGTCGCTGACGCCATGATCAATGGCAGCCATGGCGACCGCACCCGGGCGATTATCCAGAAGCATCTGAGGCCGCTGCTGGACAATTCTGTGGTCATGAAGCTGACCGCCCAGGTAACCGTGGGCATGACGGGTTACACTGAGCTGAAGAAAGCCATGAACCAAAAGGCTGTGCTGGCGAGCCGGGACGTGTTCGCGGACCCGACCTTCAACCGGGAAAGAGCGCCGGTCGTGGCGGGGGTGCTGGCCAGCCAGATGAAATCCCTGGGCCCAGTGGAGTTTCAGGACATACTGAGGCCGGCGTTCCGTGAGGAAGAACTTCAGCTCATGCTGGTCGGAGGGGTGCTGGGTGCCCTGGCGGGCGGGCTCCAGTTCCTGGTGTTAAACAAC
>JAWWAM010000028.1:0-14032 GCA_033721715.1 Marinobacter sp. | reverse complement strand
GTGTGCTTTTCGGAACTGGTGGGCACCACCGGCACCCGCCAGACATCCTTACCGGGTTCAAGACTCATCATCAGCATGGCCTTGAGTTCCTGGATGGTCTTGTTGGAATCCGGCCGGTCGGCTTTGCTCACGACATGGACATCGGCGATTTCCAGCACCCCGGCCTTGATCGCCTGAACGTCGTCACCCAGCCCAGGTGCGTTGACGACCACCGTGGTGTGGGCTGCACGCACGATATCGACTTCGTCCTGGCCCACCCCGACTGTTTCGATCAACACCACATCGAACCCTCCCGCATCCAGGAGGTCGACCGCGTCAAGAGCCGGCCTGGCCAGACCACCCAGGGTTCCCCGGGTGGCCATGCTGCGTATGAAAACCCCGGGGTCGGAAACCAGGTCTCCCATGCGTATGCGATCCCCGAGGATTGCACCGCCGGAAAAGGGGCTTGAGGGGTCAATGGCAACAACCCCCACCGTCCGGCCACTTTTCCGGTACTCATGGACCAATTGGGTAACGAGGGTCGACTTCCCGGCCCCTGGAACACCGGTAATACCCACCACATGGGCGTTGCCGGTGCTCTTGTAGAGTTCGGCCAGGGCCTCGCGCACGTCGGGGTCGCCGCCACTTTCAACCCGGGTAATAAGCCTTGCGATGGCCCGGAGGTGGCCCTCCCGAACCCGTTCAGCCAGCTTCATCGAGGGTATGCGGTTAATCATTTAACCTCCCCGCTTCTGGTTGAGGCTCTGGTAAAGGTCCCGGTCGTCGACCACACGTTGTGCCTTAAAGTCCGTGCGCGGAAAGGTTTCCGGCTCGACCATGACAACCCGCGCCCGTACACCCAGAACGCGGCTCAGCTCGGCCTCCACCTGTTCTGAAAACGCCCGGACCGAGTCGGGGCCCTTGCTCGCAACTTCCTGGTTGTATTCCGCCTGCACAGCCAGCTCGTCCATTGAGCCACCCCGTGAAATGATAATGCGGTGCTCGCCGCCATAGCCGGAAAAAGCTTCCAGTACTTCAGCAATGGCGCTGGGATACACGTTTTCACCACGGATCTGGAACATGTCATCGATACGCCCGTAAATACCTTTTGGCAATCTCGGATAGGTTCGGCCGCACGGGTTGTCTTCCATCACCCAATGGGTCAGGTCGCCGGAGACCATACGAATCATCGGCTGGGAGGTTCGCTCCAGGTGAGTGTATATCGGAGTGCCCTGCTCACCGTAGGGAACACGGCGATTGGTGTTCGGGTCTGCCACTTCGGTGTAAACAATGTCCTGCCATAACAGCATGCCTTCAGTGTCTGCACTGCCGGAGGCGTGCATCCAGGGAGTCAGCTCCGCCATGGTTCCGCAATCAACCACTTTGGCGCCGTAGATATCCTGGATCTTGTCCCGAATGGATGGAATGGAGCCGCCCGGTTCACCGGAGAAGAACAGCACCTTGATGCCGAATTCGCGGGGATCAACGCCCTCTTCACGGGCGACTTCCGCCAGTCTCAGAGCATAGGAAGGGGTGGAGTAGAGCCCGGCGGGCTTCATCATACCCAGCCAGGTGACCGCCCGCGCCGTCATTCCGGGCGCACCTGCCCCAAAGGGGAAGGCCTTACACCCCAGTCTCTCGGCACCGATCAACGCGCCCCATGAACCCATGTAAAGACTCAGGATGGCAGCCACGAATACCGTGTCCCCCGGTCGCAGGCCCATACCCCACATAATGCGGGCATGGTTGTTGGCAATGGTGTCCCAGTCACGGCGGGAAATACCGAAGGCGGTCGGCCGGCCGGTGGTGCCGGATGTACCATGTATATGATGAATATCGCTTTCAGGGCAGCACAGATAATCTCCGAACGGAGGGTTGTTCGCCTGGGAATCACGCAGCTCCTGCTTGGTGACGACAGGAACCTCTTCAAAATCTGCGAGGGTGCGGATGTCATTGGGCTTTAGACCGGCCTTGTCCCACTTTCGCTGGTAAAACGGCGAATGATCGTAGGCGTAGGCCATCACGTCGCGGATACGCGCAACAATGAGTTCATCACGCTTTTCCGGGGCCATGGTCTCCCTCTCCCGAAACCAGTAGGGGCTGTTCGGGTCCGGAAAGTAGTCTTTATTGTAGTTGGGGGGAAAATTCCACTCTTCCATCGGAGACTCCTGATCTTGTTATTGGTGGTCGTCTGAGGAAATCTGGTTTATCGGGCACCCCGATCAGCGACCAATTGCCGGAATGAATCAATGATTTCCTGGGGAGGAGTGTCCTGGAGAAGAATCTTGTGGACGCCCATCTGGTAAAGTTCTTTGACATCGTCGTCGGGGATAACACCGCCACCGGCAACGATCATGTCTTCCGCTTCCTTTTGTTTCAGGAGCTCCAGTACCTTGGGGAAAATATGCATGTGCGCGCCCGAAAGCAGGCTGATGCCCAGGATATCCACATCCTCCTGGATAGCGGCATCCACAACCTCTTCCGGCGTGCGATGCAGACCGGTATAGACCACGTCCATACCGGCATCCCGCAGCGCACGTGCAACAACCTTTATGCCCCGGTCGTGACCGTCCAGACCAATCTTCGCCAGCATTACCCGAATCACAGTTGCGCTATTGTCATTGTTTTGCATCGCATTCTCCTTCGATTAGATCGTTGCGCTGCCGCTTCTTTTAAGCGGTTCGCGTGAGCCCTGAATTTCTTGCTGAAGCCATTTTGATGCAGTCTCCACATGTTGCCTCGCAAGCGTTTCAGCGGTCCGTACGTCACCGCACAGTACCGCTTCGAGTATTGCGGAGTGCTCTTCCCAGATCTGTTGCTGGTTCTTTTCCACAATGAGGATGTCACTCATTACCCGCCTTACGTGATTCCAATGAGCCTCCATTGAATCCAGGATGAAGGTGTTTCCCGCCAACTCGTAAATAAAGCCGTGAAAGCGCATGTCGGCGTCGATCAGCGCGGGAAGGTCATGGGCCTTTCCTGCGGCGAATCCATCCGCAATGATGTCCTCTCCACGCTTTCGCGCACTGGCATCCGCCCGCCGGGCAGCGAGCCCGGCGCTGATCAGGTCGATCCCGCACCGGAATTCGTACAACTGCGCCACAAAGTTCTCGTCGAGTATCGAAACCATCAGGCCGCGACGCCCTACCGCCGAGAGAAACCCGTCATCACGCAGGCGCTGCATGGCCTGGCTGACCGGCAACCGTGAGACATCCAGCCTCTCGGCCAGGGTTTCCTGGGTAACCCGCTCACCCGGCTTGAGCAGACCTTCGACAATGGCATTCACTACCGAGTCGTAAATAAGCTCCGGCAGATTCTTTTCGGCCTGTATTTTCTTCATTGATCAAACTCCACGACGTATCTCCCTGGTTGTCGTTTGCATACAGTATTCACCATGTAATACCTGATCACTTAATAAACACATTAGACTTTAGTCTAATTTTTGAACACTTTTTCTGAACACGAACCCGCCCGCCCCCGTTCCATCCGGAACAGGGAAAGCGGAAACAACATGGAAATCAGCGGGCAAGCGCTGGTCTGGCTGAACAGGGTTTCTGAGCGGAAGGGAGGAGGGATTCAGCCTCGTTGAGGTGGCTCAAGCAGGTCAATGCCCGCATCGTAAACAGCGTTCAGGAAATCAACCAGTACCACAGCGGACAAGCCCCAGATCTGGTAGCGCTCCCAGCGATAGCACGGCACGTAAAAGGTATTATTGAGAAAATTCAGCGGGTCGGTGCGATGGCGTTTGTCTTCCAGAAAAAACTCAACCGGCACTCTGAATATACTTTCAATTTCCGCGGGGTTTGCGGTCAGCGGGTGATCGCCGGGTATCACACCGACGTATGGAGTCACGAGTATCTGATGCAGAGACATTACCTGGCTCAGAGGTGCAATAAGCTGAACCTGCTCCGGAGGTAATCCGATTTCTTCATGGGTTTCCCGTAAAGCCGTGTCGGCAATGGAATGGTCTTCCGGATCACGGCGACCGCCGGGGAAAGACACCTGGCCCCGGTGAGTACTCAGGTTTTCGGACCTCAGGGTAAAAACGATTTCAGGGTTGCGGCGGTCATCTGTTACAGGGACCAGCACGCCAGCCTCGGGGTAATCAAGCGTCAGTAACCGGGGAACATAACCTGAAAGGCGTTCGGCAAGAAGATCACGCAAAACACGGCTCCGTTTTTACATCGAACTATTGAATGAGACGCCGGCAGCACCGATAGTTACACCTGCTACCACACAATTGTCCAGTATACGGTGAAACGAATGAAATACTGCAGTACCTGCGGCCATCCTGTCGAACAGCGCGTCCCCGAGGGAGACAATCGTCACCGGTATGTGTGCATAAGCTGCGAAACCATACATTACCAGAATCCCCGCATTGTCGCGGGCACGGTTCCGATCTGGCAGGGGCAGGTTCTGTTGTGCCGGCGAGCCATCGAACCCCGCTACGGTTACTGGACACTGCCCGCGGGATTTATGGAAAACTCGGAAACCACACTTGAAGCCGCCACCAGGGAAACCTGGGAAGAGGCGCTGGCCGAAGTCACCGTGGACAATCTATACACCATTATTCATGTGCCACACATCGACCAGGTCCACATGTTCTACCGCGCGACCCTTACCAGCGAAACGTTTGGCGCCGGCCAGGAGTCGCTGGAAACCAGGCTGTTCGCCCTGGAGGAGATTCCATGGGATGAGTTGTCGTTTCCGACCGTTCGTCGCACCCTGGAGCTTTACCTGGAAGATGTGCAGAAAGAGTACTTCCCGGTACATGTGGACGACATACGTTATCGGATGAAGCCCATCGGGCAATAAGCGCTACATGTCCTCCATGCGAAACACTTCGTATGCCGGCTCTTCATACGGATGTGATTCCTTCAGCGCCTGAACCGCAGCGCGGATCAGCTCATCCCTGCACACCAGTTCTACGCGATACTCCGCAACCTTTTCCACTTCACCCGTTTGACCTAAATAGGGGTTGCTCCCGGCAAGCGGGCGAAACTGCCCTTGCCCCTTACACTGCCAGGCACAACTGTCGTAGTCTCCGATGCGGCCGGCACCGGATTCAAACAGCGCTGCCTTGGTGACTTCAAGATGACTTTCCGGAACGAAATAACACATTTTGTACATGGTCGCTCAGCTCCTCTACCAGACGTTAAGCAGCATCGACGATTCCGGTTTCGACTATGCCAATGCGCATATTTTTTGTACAGATTAAGCAGTTAGCTACTTACCCACAGAATCTGTGGATAACTCTGGGGAAAGATTTTGGGAACATGCCCTCACCCCCCGTAATTACTACACTTTCGTTAAATTGGCGACAAATTCACCTACTTCATTAAACTCTTATTTATCAGCATCTTATAAACACTGCGCAAAAAATGAACCTGAAACCAACGCTTTGTTCAAGGAACGCACAACAAGGCACCCGGAATGTGCATAAAGTATTTTAGTCAAGGGGATTTTCGCACTTATAAACAAAAATTTCCCTTGAAAACCGTCGCATTCTCAAGGTTTGGAAATAAAAAAAGCCGGCCCTGGATCACTCACCTTAAAGGTGTATCCGGGCCGGCTTTTTGAGCGTCTGTCAGGCTTATTCGAACCAGCGCCTCGCGTTGCGGAACATACGCATCCATGGAGCATCTTCTGTCCACTCCTTCGGATGCCACGAGTGCTGAGAGGTGCGGAAAACCCGCTCAGGGTGCGGCATCATTATAGTGACCCGGCCGTCTCTGGTAGTCACCCCGGTAATGCCTGCTTCCGAGCCATTCGGATTGTAGGGATAGCGGGTCGTAACGGCACCGCGGTTATCCACATAGCGCAGGGCCACTAGTTCGCTGTCGCTGAGCTGTTCAGCCGACGTGCCGGAGGCGAATTCCACCTTCCCCTCGCCGTGGGCAACCGCTATGGGCATTCTGGACCCTACCATGCCCTCCATAAAGGCGGAGGGGGACGGCGTCACCTCGGCCATCACCAGCCGGGCTTCAAACTGCTCCGACTGATTACGAACGAAGCGGGGCCAGCCTTCACTGCCGGGAATCAGCTCATGAAGATTGGATAACATCTGACAGCCGTTACAGACACCCAGCGCCAGGGTGTCCTGGCGATTAAAGAACGCGGCAAACTGGTCGCGAACCCGGTCACTGAACAGAATGGACTTGGCCCAGCCCTCTCCTGCACCGAGCACATCGCCATAGGAGAAGCCGCCACAGGCCACCAGGCTGTTGAAGACTTCAAGAGACGCCCTGCCCGACAGCAGATCACTCATGTGAACATCAACAGATTCGAATCCCGCACGGTCAAAGGCTGCCGCCATTTCTACCTGGCCATTGACACCCTGCTCCCGCAAAACAGCAATCTTCGGCCGGGCGCCCTTGTTGATATAGGGAGCAGAGACATCCTCGCTGACATCAAAGGTCAGGCTGGCATGGAGACCGGGATCATCAGCGTCCAGGAGGTTATCGAATTCTTCCCGGGCACAGTCGGCGTTATCGCGAAGCGACTGCACACGGTAACTGGTTTCCGCCCACAGCCGCTGCAAAGCAGCACGCGGCCGGGCAATAACCTCATTGCCTTCGAAGGTATAGCGAATGCAGTCATCCTGGTTGAGCGTACCAATCACGGACGTATGGTCACCAAGGCCCGCCGCCGAAAACTGCTGCAGCACAAAGCCGGTTTCCTCACGCCGAACCTGAATGACTGCCCCTAGCTCCTCATTGAAAAGCTCACGAGGGAACTGGGATGAGTCTTCCGCCAGCCCATCCAGCTTGATATCAATACCTGAGCGCGCGGCAAAGCTCATCTCCGCCAGTGTCACAAACAGACCGCCATCCGAGCGGTCATGATAGGCCAGCAACTTTCCGTCTGAATTCAGCCCCTGAATCACCGCAAAAAACGCCTTGATGTCTTCCGGGTCATCCAGATCAGGCGCCACTGCGCCCACTTGCCGGTAGACCTGCGTCAGAGCAGAGCCACCCAGGCGATTCTGGCCGGCCGCCAGATCAATCAGAATCAGGTCCGTGTCGCCGGCATCGGTAGCCAGTTGCGGAGTCAAGGTTCGGTCAACGTCTGTCACCGGTGCGAAACCACTGATGATCAGTGACAAAGGTGAGGTAACGCTCTTCTGCTCGCCATTGTCCTCTTCCCAGACGGTTTTCATGGACATGGAGTCCTTACCCACCGGGATGGTGATGCCCAGGGCCGGACAAAGCTCCATACCCACAGCACGTACTGTTTCGTAGAGGTTTTCGTCCTCGCCCGGGTGACCTGCTGCCGCCATCCAGTTGGCGGACAAACGGATGTCCGACAGCCTGGCGATCGGCGCTGCAGCCAGATTGGTAATCACTTCACCAACCGCCATGCGACCGGACGCTGGCGCGTCAATGACGGCAACCGGTGTGCGCTCGCCCATTGCCATGGCTTCACCGGACTTCACGTCAAACGAGGAAGACGTAACCGCCACATCGCTGACCGGTACCTGCCAGGGGCCCGCCATCTGATCCCGGGCTACAAGTCCGGTGATCGTGCGATCGCCAATGGTAATCAGAAAGCTCTTGGAACCCACCGAGGGCAGTCGGAGAACACGGTTGATGGCATCCTCAAGATCGATCTTTGTGGAATCGAAAATGGGCTTGGTAAATGAGGAGCGGGAAACGCTCCGGTGCATACGCGGTGGCTTGCCGAAAAGAACATCCATCGGCAGATCAACCGGACGGTCGTCGAAATAGGAATCGCCCAGTTCAAGATGGTGCGTTTCGGTCGCTTCACCAATCACCGCATAAGGACAACGCTCGCGGCGGCAAAGCGCATCGAACTGTTCAAGGTTCTCCGGCGCCACGGCCATCACGTAACGTTCCTGGGATTCGTTGCACCAGATCTCCAGGGGTGACATGCCAGGCTCGTCACTGGGAATGTCCCTCAGTTCAAAACGGCCACCACGGCCGCCGTCTTTCACCAGCTCGGGCATGGCATTAGAGAGCCCGCCTGCACCAACGTCATGAATAAAACAGATGGGGTTGTCGTCGCCCATTTGCCAGCAGCGGTCAATTACCTCCTGACAGCGACGCTCCATTTCGGGGTTGTCACGCTGAACCGAGGCAAAATCCAGGTTTTCGTTGCTGGAGCCGGAATCCATGGAGGAGGCTGCCCCGCCACCAAGCCCGATCAGCATGGACGGTCCGCCCAACACAATCAGTTTGGCGCCGACAGGGATATTGCCTTTTTCTACATGGCTGGCACGAATGTTACCCAGACCGCCGGCAATCATGATGGGCTTGTGATAGCCACGGACTTCCTCGCCCCCGGCACCCGGCACCAGCTCCTCGAAGGTACGGAAATAACCGGTCAGGTTCGGGCGCCCGAATTCGTTATTGAAAGCCGCGCCACCAATGGGGCCTTCAATCATGATATCCAGTGGCGACGCAATCCTGTCCGGCTTACCGTAACCCAGTTCCCAGGGCTGGGGGTCATCCGGCAGGTTGAGGTTGGAAACCGTAAAACCCGTCAGCCCGGCCTTTGGCTTGGAACCACGACCGGTTGCCCCCTCATCACGAATTTCCCCACCGGAGCCCGTGGCCGCACCAGCCGCCGGAGCAATGGCCGTGGGGTGGTTATGGGTTTCCACCTTCATCAGAATGTGGATGTCTTCTTCGTGGTAACGATAAACACCGGTTTCCGGTTCCGGGAAGAAACGACCGCCGCGGCTGCCGGCAATCACGGACGCGTTGTCCTTGTAGGCCGACAGCACGCCTTCGCTGTTCATTTCGAAGGTATTGCGGATCATGGCGAACAGGGATTTGTCCTGCCCTTCACCGTCAATATCCCAGGAGGCGTTAAATATCTTATGGCGACAGTGCTCCGAGTTGGCCTGGGCGAACATCATCAGTTCAACGTCGGTGGGATCCCGCTCAAGGTCCGAAAAAGACGCGACCAGGTAATCAATTTCGTCTTCCGCCAGTGCCAGTCCGAGGGAGCGGTTGGCGTCCACCAGAGCCTGACGTCCGCCAGACAGCACCGGGATGCGGTTGAGAGTGCGGGGCTCGTCAGTGTGGAACAACAACTCGGCCCCACCCATCTCGTGGAACACCTTCTGGGTCATGCGGTCGTGGAGCAGGGCCGCAATCTTTTCTCTCTGCGCCAGCCCCAGTTTACGACTGGCCTTTATATAGTAGGCCGTACCCCGTTCGATTCGCCGGATCTGCTTTAATCCGCAGTTGCGCGCTATATCGGTCGCCTTGCTGGACCAGGGCGACAGGGTGCCGGGCCGCGGAACCACCAGAAAAAGTACTCCGTCAGGTTCTTCGGCAGGAACACTGGGGCCATAGGTCAATAACCGGTCAAGTACCGCCTGGTCTGATTCGGAAAGTGGCGACTCAAGGTCTGTGAAGTGCATGAACTCTGCATACACATGATCCACTTCGGGAACGATATCCTGAATGCGGGTATGCAGCTTGCGGGAGCGAAAGGGCGAAAGCGCAGGAGCGCCGCGAAGTTCAAGCATGATCAAAACCTGTACGCGCGAAACTGGGAGCCAGGGCACGCCTCCTGTTCCCCGGAAGGTCCGGTAACAGGAAAATGCTGGCCATTTGAAAGGCCGCAATGATACTCGAAACGGGGTTCGGGATACAGCGGCAAAAGGTCATAACCTGGGCCATGCATTTCACATTGTTTTGCATATAAAATGATCACCTCCATTGACCGGCACCCCCGGACCGGGGATTATTAAGGCCAGGACAGGGAGTTCAGAATTTGCAGAAAATAAAACACCAACCGACAGGCGTCGCCATGGCAAGGTGCATTTGCCTGCTCGCTATAGCCCTCGTCGCTACCGGGTGCTCCAGGCCAAGCACTCTCCAGGAGATTCGCTCGGAGGGAGTTCTGCACGTGATTACCCGTAATGCCCCTTCCGTTTACTACGAAGGTCGCGACGGCCCCACCGGCTATGACTACGAGCTGGCGCGGCTGTTTGCCAGTGATCTGGGCGTGGAACTCAAGGTGCGGGTAGCCGACGACAACACCGGTGTGCTTTCTGTGATCGACCAGGACTACGCCCACATCGGGCTGGCCGGCCTTTCCGTCCGCCCGGATTTTCCAGGGCGGTATCACACGGTCTCCAATGGCGTGGAGGCAGAGTCCGTGGTGGTATACAACCGCGACACAGACCGCCCCGAATCCCTACAAGACCTTGAAGGACAGACACTCCACCTCGTGGCAGACAGCAACCATGAACACCACCTGGCGCAACTGCAATCGGAGCACAAAGGCCTGCAGTGGGAGGTTCACTCGGGGCTGGACGCGGCGGGCATACTGGCCCGGGTTGAGTCGGGAGAATACCCGCTTGCCATCGTCTCCTCCAACGAGCTTGACCTCAATCACGTATTCTTCCCCATGGTCAAAAGCGCGTTCAGTCTGGGCGAGCCTGAAGATCTTTTGTGGGTGTTTCCCGGGGAACAGGACCAGACCCTTGCCTTGGCCGCGCAGGAGTTCATCAGCGAGCTGAGAGAAAGCGGCGCCCTGGCCCAGATAGCAGAACGCTTTTACGGCCACCTGGACCGCCTCAATTACGTCGGGGCGCGGACCTTTGTGCACCATGTGGAAAATCGCCTGCCGAAGTACGAACCCCTGTTTCGGGATTATGCGACTACCTACGAGCTGGACTGGCGCCTGCTGGCCGCTATCGGTTATCAGGAATCCCACTGGCGGCCAAATGCCGTCTCTCCCACCGGCGTGCGCGGACTAATGATGTTGACCCGTACGACCGCCAACCATATCGGCATAAAGAACCGGCTTGATGTGGAGCAGAGCATTCAGGGCGGTGCCAAGTATTTCACTATGGTTCATCGTAAGGTTCCCGAGCGTATCCAGGAGCCGGACCGCACCTGGTTTGCACTGGCTTCATACAACGTTGGCTGGGGCCATGTGGAAGATGCCCGCAGGCTGACCGAAGACGCCGGAAAGAACCCTGACCGCTGGATGGACGTCAAGGAATTTCTGCCGCTTCTGACACAGAAAGAATGGTATTCCAAAACCCGTTTTGGCTACGCCCGTGGCCACGAACCGGTTATCTACGTGCAGAACATCCGGCGCTATTACGACGTTCTGGCCTGGATGACAGAGCCCACAGAAGTTGCCGAGACCCCGCAGGAACCCTGGTTCAAAGACCTTGAAGGCATGGAAAAAATTATCCGGCCTGGTGGCATTCCCTCTGGCCAGGAAACCCGGGCCAGCCTGCCAAGTGAACTCGGCTTCGTTCCTCCTACGTTATAATCGCCGCTCAAGCGCTGACTCCACCTGATCGGAAGCGAATCCTCTTCTCGCCAGAAATCGTCCCTGGCGCACCTTTTCATCCCAGTCTTCGCTGATGTCACCCAGACCAAACCGCTTTTCACGCAACAGTACAGCCCGCTCAGTCCAGTCGGCATCGGTCATATCACGGACACAGCCGGGAGAGGTATAAATACCCCGCTGCTGAAGCTCCGCCAGAATCCTGAGCGGCCCGTAACCAAGGTCCATCCGCTGGCGCGCATAGACATCGGCAAATCGCTCATCGCTCAGCCAGCCTTCGGCTTCGTAGTCGTCAAGAACCCGCTCGATAATGTCGGATTCAATTTTTCTCTGCCTGAGTTTTAGGGACAACTCAAGACGGCTATGCTCCCTGCGGGCCAACAGCCGCAGCGCGGCCGAGCGGGCCTTGTAATCCTGATCGTCCTGATTTGATGCTTTTCCCATTCTGACTCTTCCCGCAAATGCCGACAAAACGCTAGACTAGTGCCCCGAATGGCTACCCCACTCGATAATCGTACCCGGCATCCGTAACACCGGATAAGGCCGATGGTCGGTGCAGGCTCACTTTGCCGGCACCGGGAACTGGTTTCAATATCAAAGGATCTCCCCATGGCTGCATTCATCCAGAAACTGTTCAGAACTCGCAAGGCAACTACACCTCCCCCGGCGGCGAGTCGACGGGAACCAACGCCTGAAGATCTGGAAAAGGTAAACAGGCAGGATGACAGGCGTGAGCAGCAAGTCGAAATTCTGAAGTCCGCGCCTTCCGCCAGCCAACTTGAAGAACTGGCAACCAGCGGGATGACCTCCAGCATCCGTATTGAAGCAGCCGCAGCCCTTGCCGACAAAGCAGCCCTGCAACGGGTACAGAAGCTTGCCAAGGGAAAGGACAAGGGGGTTTATCAGGCGGTACGCCAGAAGCTCCAGCTTATCCGTGATAAAGAAGAGCAACAGCGCCAGCAGGCCGAAGCCATACAGACGCTGGTACGCAACGCGACCGATCAGGCCCGCAGTGACGATACAAAACTGTATGAAGCCCGGCTTGAAGCATTGTTGCAGAAATGGGCAGAAGTGGAATCCCGGGCCTCCCAGGAACAGACCACCGACTTCCTCCAGGCAGTGCACCGGATCCGTGAACGCCTCGGCCTGATGCAGGCAGAAAAAGATCAACTCAGGCAGCAGCAGGAACAGCGCAGCCAGCGGGCGGAAACCTTGTCCCTTCTCGAAAACACCCTGGATGAACTGAAACAGCAGGATCCGGACCTTGAGCCGTCCCTTGCTTCTCTTGATGCACTGCAGAAAACCCAGGAAAACCGCTGGCTGGAAGCCACCCGGGAGACTCCGGTCGACAAGCATGAACAAAAGGCCTATGAAAACCTGATGCAGTCGCTGCGGGCCTACATAGCCGCAGTCAAACGCTTCGGCCAGCACAAAGAGGAGATTAGCGCGCTGCAGAACGCTGCCGAAGGCGAGCCGGAGGAAGAGCCAGCTACCCAAAAAGCCAGGGAAATACTCGAAGCGGTAGAGTGGCCAAAGGACTTCCGACGCCCCACCCTGCTCGAGGCTCTCTACCGCATCGCCGGCAAACCCCGCCCCGCCAAACCAGTGAAGCCGGACACAGAGGAGCAGAAACAGCTGGCCGACGCCCTGCGACAGACCCTGGACAAGCTGGACGCGGCCCTGGAAGCCAGGCAACTGAAAGAATCCCGCCAGCACTTCAAAGCCGCGCAACAGCAACTGAAAAGTCTGGACCACCGCCACAGCAAATCCCTGCAGCCCAGAATTCACCTGCTGGGGGGACAGCTCCGTGAACTGACCGATTGGCAGGGGTTTGCCACCCGCCCGAAACAGGTATCCCTGTGCGAACAGATGGAATACCTGGCAGACCAGCCAATGGAACCGGAAGCCAAAGCCGAACGCATCAAGGAACTGCAGAACGAATGGCGTGACCTTGGCGGCTCATCGGACCGCGACCTGTGGTCACGATTCAAACAGGCCTCTGACCTGGCCTATGAACCCTGCAAGGTCTATTTTTCTGCAAAGTCCGGGCTGAAAAAAGCAAACCTGCAAACCCGGAAAACAATCTGTGAGCAGCTCCGCACCTTCCTCGACAACGCTGACTGGCAAACCATCGACTGGAAAGCTGCCGAGCGAATCCATCAGACTGCCCGGGAAGAGTGGAAAGCCGCGTGGCCGGTAGAATTCCGCGACAACCGGCAGGTACAGAAGCAATTCGACGACCTTCTCAAACAACTCGAAGAGCCCCTGGATGAAGAACGCAAGAAAAACGAAGCGCTGAAGCAGGGAATCGTGGAACGGGCGGAGGCCCTGATTGGTCATGAGCCCCTCGGGGACGCCATGAATCAGGCCAAATCCCTGCAAGGCGAGTGGACCAGCATCGGCATCACCCGCCACCGCGAAGACAGGAAGCTGTGGCAGTCGTTCCGCAAGGCCTGCGACCAGATTTTTGCGCGCCGTGATGCCCATAAAAATGAACAGGAACAGCTCTCTCGTGAAGCGGACGAAAAGGCAGAACCGGTACTTGCCGCCAGCAAGTCTCTCGGCGCCGACGCCAACGTGGAGACCCTGCAGACACGCCTGACGGAACTGAATGCCCTGAAGAGTGAACCTTTATCAGCCGGTGCCCGAGAGCAGGTCCACAACGAACGTAGCCGGCTTTCCGCGCTGGCATCCAGCCGCAAGTTGCAGGAGCAGATTGAAACCTGGACGCACTGGATCATGGCGAGAAGCACCAGCACCCTGGCCAACG
>JAWWAM010000027.1:0-14488 GCA_033721715.1 Marinobacter sp. | reverse complement strand
GTGTTGATTGAGCATGACATGAGCCTGGTGATGGATATCTCCGACCGTATCAACGTGATCAACCAGGGCCGCCCCCTGGCCTGTGGTACGCCGGATGAGATTCGCCGGAATGACGACGTTATCAAAGCCTATCTGGGTGAGGCCTGAGGAATAACCATGCTTGTACTAGAAGATGTCCATACCCATTACGGCAAGATTGAGGCGCTCCATGGCGTCTCTGTGGAAGTAAAGAAAGGTGAGATTGTGTCCCTGATCGGCGCCAATGGCGCCGGCAAAACCACGCTGTTGATGACTGTCTGCGGTAACCCTCAGGCAACCTCTGGCCGCGTGCTTTTTCAGGGCCGGGAGATCACCCGGGATCTGACGTCGAATATCATGCGTTCAGGCATTGCCATTGTGCCCGAAGGCAGGCGCGTCTTTTCCGGCCTGACGGTGGAAGAAAACCTCCACATGGGCGGTTTTTTCAATACCAAGTCGGAAATCCGCAAAAGCCAGGAACACGTCTACGAGCTGTTTCCGCGGCTGAAAGAGCGGGAGCACCAACGTGCCGGCACCATGTCTGGTGGTGAGCAGCAGATGCTGGCCATCGGGCGGGCACTGATGAGCAAACCCAACATGATCATCCTGGACGAGCCCTCCCTGGGGCTGGCACCACTGGTGATCAAACAGATCTTCGAGATCATCGGCAAGCTGAGGGAGGAAGGCATTACCGTCTTTCTGGTGGAGCAGAACGCTCACCAGGCGCTGAACCTGGCAGACCGGGGTTACGTGCTGGAAACCGGACGCATCCGTTTGCACGATACAGGGAAGAACCTGCTGGCCAATCCGGATGTTCAGAATGCGTACCTGGGTGGTTAGTCAGGGAAAGGTCGGCGAATAAGTCGGGCGGCTGAACGCAAAAAGCCGGAACATGGCAACATGTTCCGGCTTTTTTGTACCACCTGGAATCAAGCAAACACTTACTTAACGCTTTTGATGGTGCCCTTGTAACCTTCAACGGTCACATTGATAGTTCCGAATACCACATAGTCGTCTTTCTGGACAGTGTAGCGCGGAGCAACGATGACATCAGCACCGGATTCCTGAATCGCATTGTAGGCAGCAGCCGCCTTAACGGACTCAACCGGGTTAGGCAGTGCAAATGGCAGCGCGCTTCCACCGTTGCCACCGGCTGAATAGGCAACGCCATCGGCGTATTCGCTCTCGGCACCCAGGGTAAAGAACAGAACCTTGGTGGCAGAGGATTGGCCGGTGATTTTCTCGCCTACTTCGATGTCGGCCTTGACGTCGGTAGACACGGCACCTGACAGAGGCAGGGAGGGAGCACTGGTGTTCAGTGAGCTACAGCCAGTCAGTGCGCCAGCGAAAATCAGGGATGATGCGACAAGAACTTTTTTCAAAACGGTATCTCCATGTGTTGTGTATCGGCCTTCATGGCCGCGCGCACTATACCCAAACCGCCCAGATATAACAAGAATGTTATTTTTGTTTATTTTTTAGATCATATAGAAATATGAACACGTGATCACACTTTGACTTTGTGGGCCAAATCAATCACTCAGCGCGTTTGTAATTTGCCTTCCTGATATATGAACTATACTCAGAGTCAACGGTCGACCTGTCTCCACGGGAAATCAGTCAGGGCCGTTAGCGTGTCGCCTTCCGGGGACCCCTCAGGCGGAGGTGGCGCGTTTGCGACGACAGCTAAAACCAAACAAGGAGTGGATAATGAAAAAACTGATCGCAGGTGCACTGCTTATGGGTGCTTCTACCCTCGCTTTCGCCCAGCCCGGCTGTGGCGTTGGTGCCATGATCTGGAAAGGCCAGTCTGGCATTGCGCCCCACGTTCTGGCAGCAACCACCAACGGTACTTTCGGTAACCAGACCTTTGGTATGACCACCGGCACCCTCGGTTGTCAGACCAATCAGTCTGTTCAATCCATGGCCATGTACATGGAAAGCAACATTGATAAAGTAGCTCGTGACATGTCGCGCGGCTCCGGTGAAAACCTGGATACCCTTGCAGTGCTGCTGGGTGTTGACGAAACTGATCGCAGCGCCTTCCGTAATGCCCTTCAGGACAACTTTGCCACCATCTTCCCGTCGTCTGACACCACGTCTGGTGAGGCGGTTGATGCGATCGTAGCCCTGCTGGAAAAGGATGAAACTCTGAGCAAGTATGTAGCTGCCTGATCCTTCAGTTCGAAAAAGGATTTTGCGCGCCAGGGACGGCGCAACGGTTTGCAGACCATCCACCCGACGTTCAACCCGGAATTGACTGACCATTCATGCGCACTTCGCTTCGGTTTGCGCTGGCCCTCGTCTGGCTGGCATCAGGTTTCAATGTACTTGCCGCACCGCTTCCCGACACCGGGAACCTCCACGAAGACCCCGCCTGGCTGACACTGGTTCATTACCAGCCCGACCGTTTCGGTGACGGCTATTCCAGCCAGGCAGACGATAACGATTTTTTTCTTGCTGAGAACGGTAAGAACTCCCCAGAGGCAGAGCTTGACGCTACACTGGCGGCCATCACCCGGCCCGGAGGTGGAGACGACCACGCCCGCTGCCGATTCCCGGCCAGAGATCGCTGGCTGCGGGAACAACTGGATCTGCCACAGCAACCGGCAGACTGTCCCGGTTACGACGAGTGGGTTGAAGAACTCAATACTGAAACCGTGACACTGGTGTTTGCAGCCTCGTACCTGAACAGTCCGTCGTCCATGTTCGGCCACACCTTCCTTCGTCTCGACCCGCCGCAGGAAGACGAGGAAACCAACCTTATCCTGGCCAACACCATTTCCTACGCAGCCGATGCTGCCGCCCATGACAGCGAGATCCTCTTCGCCTATAAGGGTATCTTCGGCGGCTACCCGGGTATCACCTCCATTCAGCCCTACTACGAAAAAATCCGTCTCTATTCGGATATTGAGCATCGCGACCTGTGGGAGTACCAGCTCAACCTGTCCCAGCCGGAAGTAGACATGATGTTGGCCCACACCTGGGAAATCCGTAACCGGAATTTCGACTATTACTTCTTTGACGAGAACTGCGCCTACAGGTTGCTGGCCCTGATCGACGTAGCCCGCCCCGGCACTGACCTGCTGGATGAGGTCAGCACCCACGCCATACCCTCCGATACCGTGCGCTGGGTGGTAGACCGGGGGCTGGTGGAAGATGTTTATTACCGCCCCTCAGCGGCCACCAGTGTCAGCCATCGCATTGATTCGCTGCCCGACAACCACCAGACACTGGCCGCCGCCATCGCTAACGGCTACGTGGCCGCGGATGCGCCTGCGGTAAAGGCACTCAGCGATGAGCAACGGGCCCGGGTACTGGACACTACCTACGATTACGTCCGTTACCAGAGTGAAGCCGAAGGCTGGCCCCGTGAGCATGCAGCTCCCCTTTCCCACGACCTGCTGCGGGAACGCAGCCAGATTCGTGGCGTGGCCGGCCAGGATGGCGCACCTGAACCCGCCATCCGGGACGACCAGGGACACGACACCTTTCGCGTCAGCCTCAGTGGTGGCCGAATGGGCGACCGCAACTTCACTGAACTGACACTGCGCCCCGCGTATCATGACGTCCTGGATCCTCCGGCCGGCTATCGCGGCGGCGCCCAGCTCCAGTTCCTGCGCCTTGACGCACGCCTGTATACCGACAATGACGAGTTACAGATTGAGCAGCTGACCGGCGTTGAGATCCGCTCCCTCTCACCCCGCAACCAGTTCTTCTCGCCGCTGTCCTGGCAGGTGGGCTTCGGCGGCCGCCGTACAGATACCGGGACCAATCGTGTCTTCGCCCCCTACCTGGAAGGTGGCGCAGGAGGCAGTTGGCAACTGGCCAGCGGCACACAGGCCTTCGCCATTGCCACAGCCGACCTGGAAATCGACGACGACCTGCGCCGCGGCTACGATGCCGCCCCCGGCGCCGACCTTGGCATACTCCACCAGAACAACCGGTTCAGCCTTCTCGGGGGCGTGAAAACCAAGGCCTGGATCGTCAGCAGCCAGCATCGCCAGGACCAGGCCTACCTTGAGGGCAACTGGCACTTCGGGCGGGAAATCAGCCTGTTCGGAAAATTCAGCCGTGAAGACCACTACGACAGGTACCGCAGCACATGGCAACTCGGGCTCCACGCGTACTTCTGAGCACTCTGAAAACACTGGGCTGCATAGTGGCCGCGTTTACCCTGCTGCTGCAGACCGGTTGCAGCAGCGTGTTTTTCTACCCCGACCAGGTCACCTACGTGACCCCCGACCGCCTGAACCTCGAATACGACGACGTGTACCTGGACACCCCGGATGGCGAAACCCTCCACGGCTGGTGGCTGCCCGCTGAGTCGAAACCAAAGGGCACAGTCTATTACCTCCATGGCAACGCCCAGAACATCAGCAGCCACATCATGAACATCGCCTGGTTGCCTGAGAGGCGCTATAACGTCTTTATAATCGACTACCGGGGGTACGGCCGCTCAACCGGCGCGCCGGACATAGAGGGCACCCTGCACGACGCAGAAGCCGGCCTGCGATGGCTGATTGACCAGCCGGACGTACAGAACCAGCCCCTGTTCCTGCTGGGCCAGAGCCTCGGAGGTGCACTTGGAACCGCCCTGGCCAGCGAATGGGTCAAACGGGACGAACAACCGCCACTGGATGGCGTGATCCTTGACGGCACCTTCTCCGGTTTCCGCGACATCGCCCGGGAGAAGCTGGGCGACTTCTGGCTGACCTGGCCCTTCCAGATTCCCCTGAGCTGGACCATTACCGACGAGTACGAAGCCTATGAGCGGGTTGCCGATATCAGCCCGGTGCCGGTGATGGTGATTCACAGTGAGCGAGACGGGATTATCCCGTTTCATCATGGGGAACGGTTGTATGAAGCGGCGGCGGAGCCCAAGGAGTTTTTAAGGACGGATACAGGGCATGGGTCGACGTTTGTGATTCCGGGGTTTCAGGCGGCGGTGTTGGGGTTTATGGATGCCAATGGGGAGTAAAACAAATATCGGAGGCCAGCACGAAGCTTGAAGAGTACGCCGGGCTCCAAAAATTGCAGGCCTGGAGATAAAAAACCCGCCAGACTCGGGAGAGTGGCGGGTTTTTTGTCGGGCTCAGCTTACAGCGCGGATATTACAGTGCAGAGAGATCCGTGGGCTGCTCGCCTTCCTTCACTTCTTTCATGGACAGCTTTACGCGTCCACGGTTGTCTACATCCAGTACCTTCACCAGCACTTCCTGGCCTTCGCTGAGCTCGTCGGTGACGTTCTCGATGCGACGCTCGGAGATCTGGGAGATGTGTACCAGACCATCCTTGCCAGGCAGGATGTTAACGAATGCACCAAAGTCCACGATGCGCTCAACGCGGCCGCTATAGATAGCACCCACCTCGATTTCAGCAGTGATTTCCATCACCCGCTTCATCGCAGCATTGGCTGCATCCTGGTTGTCGGCGTAGATCTTCACGTTGCCATCGTCATCCAGATCGATGGAAGCGCCGGTTTCGTCACAGATAGAACGGATGGTGGAACCACCCTTGCCGATGACGTCGCGGATTTTCTCGGGATTGATCTTGATGGTGGTAATGCTCGGCGCACGGCTTGAAAGCTCCTTGCGCGGCGCAGAAATCACCTTCGCCATTTCACCCAGGATATGCAGACGGGCTGCGTTGGCCTGGTCCAGGGCGATTTCCATGATCTCGTCGGTGATGCCCTGGATCTTGATATCCATCTGCAGAGCAGTGATGCCTTCGGCAGTACCCGCTACCTTGAAGTCCATATCGCCGAGGTGATCCTCGTCACCCAGGATGTCGGTCAGAACCGCGAACTGGTCGCCTTCCTTGACCAGACCCATGGCGATACCGGCAACCGGGGCCTTGATAGGAACACCCGCATCCATCAGTGCCAGGCTGGAACCACAGACAGACGCCATGGAGCTGGAACCGTTGGACTCGGTGATCTCGGAAACCGCACGGATGGTGTACGGAAACTCTTCCATAGTGGGCATAACCGCAGCCACACCACGCTTGGCGAGGCGGCCGTGGCCGACTTCACGACGACCCGGAGTACCAACCCGACCGGCTTCGCCGACGGAGTACGGAGGGAAGTTGTAGTGGAACAGGAACGGATCCTTGCGCTCACCTTCCAGGGCATCGATGATCTGCATGTCACGGGCAGTACCCAGCGTGGTGGTCACGATGGCCTGGGTTTCACCACGGGTGAACAGGGCGGAACCGTGTGTGCTAGGCAGAACGCCGACTTCCACTTCGATCGGGCGGACAGTCTTGTTGTCGCGGCCGTCGATGCGGGGCTTGCCGTCGATAACCTGCTTGCGAACGATGGTCTTCTCGACCTTGCCGAAGTACTTCTTGACGTCATCCGCGGAAGGCTGGCCTTCCTCTTCACCCGCCAGTTTCTCAACCAGCGCGCTCTTGATCTCGCTCAGACGCGCGTAACGCTCCATCTTGTCGCGGATGCTGTAGGCTTCCTCAATGGCCCCGGCTGCTTCGGCGTTAACGGCATTCAGCAGATCGGTGTTCTCGGGCTCTGGCTGCCAGTCCCAGCGCGGCTTGCCCACTTCAGCGGCAAGTTCCTTGATAGCGGTAATGGCTGTCTGCATTTCCTGGTGGCCATACAGCACGGCACCCAGCATCTGGTCTTCGATCAGGCCCTTGGCTTCGGACTCAACCATCAGAACTGCGTCTTCAGTACCGGCAACCACCATGTCCAGCAGGGAGGTTTCCAGCTCTTCGAACGTGGGGTTCAGGAAGTAACCGCGCTCGTTGGTGTAAGCCACCCTTGATGCGCCAATCGGTCCGTCAAACGGGATACCGGAGATAGCCAGCGCTGCAGAGGCAGCCAGCATGGCAGCAATATCCGGATCCTGGTTCTTGCTGGATGACATCACCGTGGTGATCACCTGGGTCTCGTTCATGAACCCTTTGGGGAACAGCGGACGAATCGGGCGATCGATCAGGCGGGAGGTCAGGGTTTCTTTCTCGGACGGGCGGCCTTCACGCTTGAAGAAGCCACCCGGGATTTTGCCCACGGCGTAGGTCTTCTCGAAGTAGTTGACGGTCAGCGGGAAGAACGGCTGGCCAGGCTTGGCTTCTTTGGCAGCCACTACGGTACCCAATACCGAAATGTCATCAATGGTAACCAGCACGGAGCCGGTAGCCTGACGCGCAATACGACCAGTCTCAATCGTGACGGTCTTGCCGCCGAGTTCAAACGATTTTTTTACGGGTGTGAGATTCACTGTAACTCCTGAATTCATCTATTCAATTTGACTCAGACCATCCGCCCCTGCGGACAATCCGTTGTAACTGCAACAAGGCCTGAACTGATGAACTGAAGAGTAACCCGTCTGAAAGCTAACAGGCTGTTGGAAACACCGGGCCCGAGAGCGCTCCGGGAGGCCGGGGTTTTCAACAACCTGCTATCAATTTCAACTTTCCAATACGACAGGGAGTTTCTTCAGGTTTCACTGACAGACACGATGCAGGGGAGAAGCACAACCGGCGAGGCAAACGCCCCGCCGGCCGTTAAATACAACCGGGCCAATACTAGCGACGCAGGTTCAGACGCTGGATCAGTTCCAGGTAGCGGTCTGCGTTCTTGCGCTTCAGGTAATCCAGCAGCTTACGACGCTGGTTAACCATCCGGATAAGACCGCGACGGGAATGGTGATCCTGCTTGTTGGTCTTGAAGTGGTCCTGCAGCTTGTTGATGTTGTGGCTCAACAGTGCAACCTGCACTTCAGGGGAACCGGTATCGCCATCACCCTGCTGAAAATCTTTAACGATCTGTGCTTTCTCGTTGGCAGAAAGTGCCATAACTCACCTCTATTGTTGCGATGCTATCGAATTCGGCCGAACCACGCATCTCTACAGCCCGGCTAATCAGCTACAACCATTAAAAAACGGTTGTCAGCCACTCTTCACCAGACGACGAGGCACCAGTTTGGTGACCTCCCCTTCCGGGAATCCTTCTGCCAGCCCGACGAAGCGCCCGTTGCCATAGAGGCGAACGTACCCTTCGGCTGGCTGACCAGACATTCTAACCGGTTGTCCGTTCAATATCGATACCAGTGCGCTGCCTTCCAGTTCCTGCTCCGGGAACATGGACAGCGCGGCATCCGGGGCCACCAGCAGGCCATCCAGACTTTCGCCCTGCTCACGCATGGATTCCAGGGTGGTGACCTCAACAGCATCCGCCAGCGTGAAGCCTGAAGCCATTGTGCGGCGAAGGGCCGTCACATGGGCGCCGCAGCCCAGGGCTTCACCGATATCTTCCACCAGCGAACGGATATAGGTGCCCTTTGTGCAACTGACCGCAATGTCGATCTCGGCCTCCCGAACTTCAAGGAGTTTCAGTTCGTAGATAGTGACCGGGCGGGACGGACGCTCCACTTCGATGCCTTCCCGTGCATATTCGTACAGAGGCCGGCCCTTGTGCTTGAGCGCGGAATACATGGAGGGAACCTGCTGGATTTCACCACGGAACTGGTCAAGAACCGGCTCCAGGGTTTCAGCATCCAGCCCGGCGGGTACCGGCTTTTCAGCAACCACCGCACCCTCACTGTCACCGGTTTCAGTGCGCACACCCAAACGCGCCGTAGCGATGTAAGCCTTATCGCTGTCCAGCATCATCTGGGAAAACTTTGTTGCCTCACCGAAACACAGCGGCAGCACCCCCGTCGCCAGCGGGTCCAGCGCGCCGGTATGGCCGGCCTTGGCCGCACCAAACAGACGCTTCACCTGCTGGAGAATACCATTGGACGTAATATCCATCGGCTTGTCGATTACCAGGATACCGTTTACGTCACGGCCTTTACGGCGACGACTCAAACGTCCCGCTCCTGATCATCGGAAGAACGCTCGTCACCCGCTTCAACGTCCCGATCAACCGCAGGCTTGTCGCCAACAGCTTCGCGAATCAGGTTGTCCATGTGGCGGCTGTGCCCAAGCAGCGAGTCGAAGTGAAAACGCAGCTGGGGCGTTACCCGCAACTTCATGGCGCGGCCGATCTGCCCACGCAGAAAGCCGGAAGCCTTGTTCAGTACTGCCAGGGAGTCGCGCACTTCGGGCGACTCCTCGGTCAGCTCTTCGGTGGTGAGCAGGGACACGTAGATATCAGCGTAACCCAGGTCACGGCTTACCTTGACGGCATTGACCGTGACCATACCCACCCGCGGGTCCTTGACCTCCCGCTGGATGAGCTGGGCCAGCTCACGCTGCATCTGATCGCCGATGCGATCAATCCGGCTGAACTCTCTTGGCATCAGGCCCCCGTAGACTCAAGCTTGCGCTCGACGCGGACTCGGTCAAACACTTCAATCTGGTCGCCGACCTTCACATCGTATCCCTTAACACCGATACCGCACTCCATGCCGTTCCGGACTTCAGGTACGTCATCCTTGAATCGACGCAGGGACTCCAGCTCACCTTCGAAGATAACCACATTGTCACGCAGAACGCGGATCGGCTTGTTACGGTATACCGTGCCCTCAATCACCATGCAGCCGGCCACCTGACCAAACTTCGGTGAGCGGAAGACGTCACGCACATCGGCGATACCCACAATATCCTCGCGGAATTCCGGTGCCAGCATGCCG
This sequence comes from Marinobacter sp., assembly GCA_033721715.1. Classification (GTDB taxonomy): domain Bacteria; phylum Pseudomonadota; class Gammaproteobacteria; order Pseudomonadales; family Oleiphilaceae; genus Marinobacter. The sequence continues at coordinate 4,874 of JAWWAM010000027.1, read as the reverse complement.
GTCAGGGCCGCTTTTACATCATCAATCAGGTTGTAGATGATGCTGTAGTAACGCAGATCCAGACCTTCCTGTTCCACCAGACGCTTGGAAGCCGTATCGGCACGCACGTTGAAGCCGAAGATAACCGCATTGGTTGCCATGGCCAGACTCACGTCTGTTTCGGCTATACCACCAACGCCTGAGGATACAATCTTGACCTGTACCTCGTCGTTACCCAGGTCCTGGAGCGATTTGGTGATAGCTTCCAGGGAACCACGAACGTCGGTCTTGAGGACCACGTTGAGGGTCTTGACCTCGTCCTTGCCCATATTCTCGAACAGGTTCTCCAGCTTGGCCGCCTGCTGCCGGTGCAGACGCTGCTCCCGCTCGCGGGCCTGGCGGAATTCCGCCAGTTCCTTCGCCTTCTTCTCATCGGCCACGGCGAAGAACTCGTCGCCAGCATTCGGAGTGCCGTTGAGGCCGAGGATTTCCACCGGAATGGAAGGCCCGGCTTCTTTGACCTGCTTACCGGCTTCATCGGTCATGGCGCGAACCTTACCGAAGAAAGATCCGGCAACAACCATCTCGCCCTGGCGCAGCGTACCGTTCTGGACCAGCACGGTGGCTACGGAGCCACGCCCGCGCTCCAGGCTGGACTCGACAACCACACCCTTGGCCGGTGCATCCGGAGAAGCTTCCAGCTCAAGGATTTCGGCCTGCAGCAACAGCGCCTCAAGCAAATCGTCAATACCATCGCCGGTGTGAGCGGATACCGGAATAAACTGGACGTCGCCGCCCCAGTCTTCCGGGATCACTTCCATACCAGCAAGTTCGGTCTTGATGCGGTCAGGATCCGCTTCTTCCTTGTCCATCTTGTTAATGGCAACAACAATGGGCACGCCGGCGGAGCGGGCATGCTGTACCGCTTCCTTGGTCTGGGGCATCACGCCGTCATCGGCCGCCACCACCAGGATAACGATATCAGTACACTGGGCGCCGCGGGCACGCATGGCCGTGAAGGCGGCGTGACCAGGGGTATCCAGGAAAGAGACCATACCGTGGTCGGTTTCGACATGGTAGGCACCGATGTGCTGGGTAATACCACCAGACTCGCCTGACGCCACCTTGGTGCGACGGATATAGTCCAGAAGCGACGTCTTGCCGTGGTCGACGTGACCCATCACGCTGACGACCGGAGCACGCTTGGTCTTTTGCTTGCCTTCGAAGGCAAATTCGCTCAGAACCTCTTCCTCAAACGCATCCTCACTGACCGTCCTGGCCTTGTGGCCGAGTTCTTCGGTAACCAGAACTGCGGTTTCCTGATCCAGGGCCTGGTTGATGGTCGCCATTACCCCCATGCCCATCAGTTTCTTGATGACGTCGGCTGACTTGACGGCCATTCGCTGGGCAAGTTCACCCACGGTGATCGTCTCGGGAATATCGACTTCTCTTACCATTGGCTTGGTCGGCCTCTCGAAAGCGTGACGCTTCTCTTTGGGTTTCTTTTTTGCGCGAAGTGGCTTGCGCAGCGTGGTGTCTTCCTCTTCATCATTAATAACAAGAGGTTCCTCAACCGGACGGTTACGCGGGCCGCGATGCCCTGCAGACTTCTTCTTGGGCTTGCCCTCGTCCGGCTCGTCGCCGCGCTCACGAGCTTTTTCTTTCTTTTTCTTCGGCTTGCGATCCTTGCCTTCGCCCTCTTCAGGCGGCGGGATCGGCATATCTTCCGGCGCGGGAACCGGCGACGGCTCCGGCTCGGCCGCCACTTCCGGCTGGTCTTTCGCCGTCGGCTTTTGGTCGTCTACGGACTCATCGGACGGGGCCTCTGCAGCCGGCGCTTCAGCCTTCGGTGTTTCTTCAGGCTGCGCCTGCTGGGCAGCTACCGCTGGTGTTTCATCAGGTGCCGCTACGGCCGGCTGCTCTGCGGCGGCCTCTTCCTGCTTGGCCGCTTCCGGCTCCAGCTCGGCGCGTTTGATATACGTACGGCGCTTGCGAACCTCAACGCTGACCGTTTTGGCACGGCCCGCTTTCAGAGTGGTTGTTGTCTTGCGCTTGAGAGTGATTTTCTTCGGTTCCGCTTCACTCTCACCGTGATTTTTTCTCAGATAGGTCAGCAACTGTTGCTTCTCATCGCTGGTGACAGAGTCCTCTTCGGAGCGGGCTTTCAGCCCGGCCTCCACGATCTGTCGCAGCAAACGATCCACGGGAGCGCCTACATCTGCGGCCAGTTGTTTTACCGTTACATCAGCCATACTGGTCCTCCTCCCGATTAAGCCTGGTCTTCAAACCAGGGGGCGCGTGCAGCCATAATCAACTGGCCGGCACGCTCTTCTTCCATTCCTTCAATGTCGATCAGATCATCAACCGACTGCTCTGCAAGATCTTCCATGGTACGGATACCCATACCGGCCAGCTTGAACGCCAGGCCCCGGTCCATCCCGTCCATTGCCAGAAGATCTTCTGCGGGCTCCGCGCCCTCAAGGGCCTCTTCACTGGCCAGTGCCTGGTTCAGCAGGGCATCCTTGGCACGACGACGCAATTCCGTGACAGTCTCTTCGTCAAAACCTTCAATAGCGAGCATCTCTTCCATTGGGATGTACGCCACTTCCTCAATGGACGTAAAGCCTTCCTCGATGAGCACGCCGGCAAACTCCTCGTCCACATCCAGGTTGCCGGTGAAGTGCTCCAGCAAGGTGTTGTATTCCTGTTCCTGACGCTGACCGGCTTCTTCCTCGGTCATCACGTTCAGTGTCCAGCCTGTCAGTTCCGTCGCCAGGCGCACGTTCTGCCCGTTACGGCCGATAGCCTGTGCCAGGTTGTCCTCGGCAACAGCCACTTCCATGGTGTGACGGTCTTCGTCCATCACAATGGACGCTACTTCTGCCGGCGCCATGGCATTGATGACCAGTTGGGCGGGGTTGTCGTCCCAGAGCACGATATCAACGCGCTCACCACCCAACTCATTGGAAACGGCCTGAACACGCGAACCACGCATGCCGACGCAGGCTCCCACCGGATCAATCCGGCGATCGTTGGTTTTTACCGCAATCTTGGCGCGTGAGCCGGGATCCCGGGCAGCGCCACGGATCTCGATCAGTTCCTCGGCGATTTCCGGAACCTCGATACGAAACAACTCAATCAGCATCTGCGGATCGGTGCGGCTCAGGATCAACTGCGGGCCGCGATGATCGGTGCGAATTTCCTGCAGCAGGGAACGAACCCGGTCACCCATGCGGAAAGTCTCGCGCGCAATCAGATGTTCCCGGGGCAGCAAGGCTTCAGCGTTGGCACCCAGGTCCACGATGACGTTGTCCCGTGTCACTTTCTTTACGGTACCGGAAACCAGCTCACCCACCCGGTCACGATAGCTGTCGACGATCTTGCTGCGCTCGGCTTCCCGCACTTTCTGGAAAATAATCTGTTTGGCTGCCTGGGCACCAATACGTCCGAAAGCAACAGACTCCACTTTTTCTTCGTGGATATCGCCCGGCCGCAGGTTCTCGTCGATCTCCTCGGCTTCCTGCATGGTCAGCTCAGTGCCAAGAGCAGGAACGGCGTCGTTATCGACCACCAGCCAGCGGCGGAAAGTCTCGTATTCGCCGGTGCGCCGATCAATGGACACCCGGATATCGGCTTCCTCGTCGTCATAACGTTTTTTGGCAGCGGTGGCGAGCGCCAGCTCGATTGCTTCAAAGATCACATCCTTCTCGACACCCTTTTCGTTCGAGACGGATTCAACCACCAGCAAGATCTCTTTACTCATTGGATTGCCCTGCCCTTAAAATAAACTTTGCGTCCACTGACTTATTCAAATGCCGGAACGATGTTGGCTTTCTCGATGCTATCGAATGGCAACAGGTACTCGTGATCATCTACAACCACGACAACGTCCTCGCCCTCAACACCCTTGATCAGGCCCTGAAACTTGCGACGCCCCTCGAATGCCATCCGTAATTTGATCTGGACCTGATGGCCGGCGAATGCCTCATACTGCTCCAGTCGGAACAACGGCCGATCCATGCCCGGAGAGGAAACCTCCAGGGTATATTCTGTCTGAATGGGGTCTTCCACATCCATCACGCCGCTCGCCTGGCGGCTGACTTTTTCACAGTCTTCAATGCCGATGCCATTCTCGGCATCGTCAATAAATATTCTTAACAGGGAATGGTGTCCCTGGGAGCGGAATTCAATGCCCCAGAATTCGTAGCCCAGACCTTCCACAATCGGCCTGAGTATTTCTTCCAGCTGCTTCAACTTGGCTGACAAGGCTATTCGGTCTCCGTTACTCGTTTTTTCGACCCCAAAAACAAAAAAAGGGCTGTTGATCAGCCCTTTTTATGCACCAGGGCCTGATGCGCCAGGCCCCTTAATCAAAAAGCCCCTGAAAATTTGGGGCCCTTTGTTGCAAGAACTCGCAGAGGATAACCAAAAACTGAAAACTCCCCTGCTGACAGACACCTGGCCTGCCTGGAACCGACTGAACAACCTGTGCCCGGAGCCTGCTCCAATATCCGCCGGAGTATAGAGACGCCGGCCTTACTGGTCAAGGACTGACCAAAAAAAACGGCCTGGTAATTCCAAGCCGTTTTTCTTCTAGTATGGTGCCCGGGGCCGGACTCGAACCGGCACGGCTTTCGCCACTACCCCCTCAAGATAGCGTGTCTACCAGTTTCACCACCCGGGCAACACTCTTACTCGAGCTCGGGGAGTTCATTTTCATCCCCGCGCCCGGCTTCGCCTTCATTTGCCGACTCACCCTCAGCCTGCCCGGCATCGGAACGGGATTCCTGAACTACAGGAATTCCGGCTTCCCCTGCCACTTCGGCACGCTGCTTGGCGAATACAGCCAGCGAAAAACTCGTTACAAAAAATACAATGGCGAGCAAGGTAGTCGC
>JAWWAM010000026.1:0-14541 GCA_033721715.1 Marinobacter sp. | reverse complement strand
CCAACGGGGAGACGCTCACCATTTCACCCCTGGTTATCCGGCTTCAGCAGAGCACCGTTGTGGGCGGCACGGGTGTTCCTGACCAGGCAGACGAGTTAAGAAACTTCTACCTGGACCTGTCCAGGTATGAGATGCCCGAAGAATCCATAAACCGGATGATGGATGACTTCTGGGCCGGGCGCAGCGGGTATCGGCCGGAACCCGTAGAGACCCGTGAAGCAGCCGCTACCCTCGGCTTTGACGGCATACCGGCAGGATTTGATGAGGTAAAACATCGGTTCCGCAGAGCCGTGATGCGGGCACACCCGGACCGTGGCGGTGAAACCGAAACCATTCAACACCTGAATCAGGCGTTTTCCGTGCTGAAGGCTCACTTCAGAACCTGACAGCTCCGGACATCCAGATCACAGAGGACGACACAATGGTGAAACGATTGACGACCCGATCCCTTCTGATGGTATTGCTGGCCGGCTTTGCCCTGGCCGCGAAAGCTGATCTGGTGGTGCTTCAGTATCATCATGTCAGTGATGCCACGCCTCCCTCCACCAGCACCTCGGTCTCGCTGTTCGAGGGGCAGATGAACATGATCGAGGAGCTGGGTATCGAGGTTGTACCACTGGAGAGCGGCACCCGCGATGCCCTTGATGGCAAGCTGGATAGCCGGAAGCAGGCAGCCATTACCTTTGACGATGCCTACGAATCGGTCTATTCCAGCGCAGTACCGGAACTGGATAAGCGAGGTTACCCGTACACCATCTTCGTTAACACCGATGCCATAGGCAGCCACGGCTACATGACGTGGGACCAGCTTGATAAGGTACGTCAGAGAAGCGGCGTGACCATTGCCAACCACAGCGAAGACCACGGCCACCTGGCGAAGCGTCCGGATGAAAGTCAGGACGACTGGGCACAACGCGTGGAAAGCAGCCTGGATACCGCCCAGGAAACCCTGGCAGACAGGCTGGGCATTGATGTTCCGATGTTCGCCTATCCCTACGGCGAATTTGACGAAGCACTGGAGGAAAAGGTTTCCGAGCGCGGTTGGCTTGGCTATGGCCAACAGTCCGGTGCCATTGGCGCTACCTCCGGGGCCACCCGCCTGCCCCGCTTCCCCATGGCGAATGCCTATGGTCAGCTCAACAGCCTGAAAGACAAGCTGCGCAGCAAGGCACTACCTGTGGATGCCGACGAACTGCCGGATGGCGTTATTGAAAACAACCCACCGACTCTTGAGTTCACTGTCCGGGAAGGCATCAGCACAGACAGGCTGAGCTGTTTTGCTTCGGGACAGGGCCGTATAGATTTCGAGACCACTGGCAATAAAGTCATGCTTAAAGCCCCCGAGCGTTTCAATAGCCGTCGCTTCCGCTACAACTGCACCCACCCTGCTCCGGATGGCAGTTTCTACTGGCTATCCCAGCAGTGGCTCGATCTGAGTAAGCCGGAGGACTAGTGCCTGCTCACTCCCCTTCCCGTGAAAGACCGAGCTCGCCGGTACGGGTGTGGGGAATGGCCTCGGGCCCGTATTTGCCTTCGATTACGGTTTGGCCGGCCAGGTCCTCCTCCCTCGTAAACAGTACCATCCAGCGCTCCCCCCGCCCTGGAAAGACCGGAATATAGGCCTGGAGGAAGCCATGACTGTGCCAGGTTTCCGGAACATATTCGGCGACCAGGTCGGTTACTACACGCACAGGCGCAAAAGAGGCATCCAGGAAAGCCACGGAGGGCACAAAGACCCCGCTGTTGGCAAACGACCTGAGACGAAGGATAAAATCATTATGAGTTTTCGCCGAGGGTAGCCTTACCAGCCGATAACGGCTATCGCCGGTGCTGAAAGGATGGACAGGTGCGGTGTCGTCCATATCAATGCCGAATTCACGGCCCTGCTGCCAGTCGTCTGATTCCGCCCTGTCCATATTCCGGCAACACTCACGGGCCCATTGCGCAAAGAAGGATTCCGCATTGGGTTCCATACCCAGAACCGCCATGGCCTCTGGGTCAGCGCCCTCTGGCAGGGCGACCTTCCCCGACACCGATCCGGCCTGATGGATACTCGCTTCTGTCAGCTCGACCGGCGGTTTTATACGTCCCTTTTGAACGGCGGACCGGGTATCCGGCTGATAATAGCTGACACGGAAATTACCCTCCGCATCCCGCCACGTGAAATAGGGCTTGGGCTCCCCGGGCCGGATATAACCGTCTTTTTCCAGTTGATTACCGTCCGGGTAGTTTTCCAGATTGAATTCATCGTCATACTCTTGTGACGCTGAGTTCTCGCGACTTTTTGTCCCGTCTGCTCTCTGCGCTTCTCCCTGATCTTTCTGCCCCCGCGCGTCGTCAGCTTTCTCATTATCGACCGCAGCTTCCGGGATCGGCGTATGCCGTACCTGACCCTGCTCATCTACCCAGGTGAAATATCCCTCGCGGCCTGCTGATGAAGTTGAACCTGAGGACTGGCATCCTGCCATGGCTACAACCAGACAGGTGACAACCAACAAATGGCATTTACACATGGGGGCTGATCACCCTGTTTGCAGAGATTATCGCGTCAGAATTTGGTGCGGAAGCTGAGGCCCGCCATCACCACCCGAAGCGAGGTTTTTACATCCAGGCCCGCGTAGGGGTTGTAGATGATGTTGGTTATATTGTCACAGTTCAGGTTACAACTGCCATTGGCCGGAATAGTTTCGATGGACTGGAGGTAACTCAGGTTCATGTCAATTTCAGTGTCCTTGTCCCACTGATAGCCCATTCCGACACTGTAAAGATTGGCGCCACCAAATGGCGCCATGATACTGCGCTGGTCGTCGGGAATGACCGAATCGCGGATCTCCACCCCTGCCCGGAGATCCAGACGGGATGAGGCATGGAATTCCAGCCCGAAGCCCCAGTTCCACTGGTCGGTAAAACCAAGCGGCAACCGCAAAGTGCTTGGAGTGGCATTATCCGGCGACAGAATTCTCGCGGCATTGAGAAATTCCAGGTTGCGGTCAAACCGGAACACAAATGCATCCCACTGTTTGTAATCGGTCCAGCCCACATCCACGTTAACAGTAAGTTTTGGATGCACGTCCACACTGATACCGGTCTGGAAATGCTGGGGATAGGTCAGGTCCATGGAGACATTGCCCGCCTCCCTGGGCGCCCCGGACGGCAGGCTCAGAATGGCCGAAGTGATGGCGCCCAGCACCGACCCGTTCACGCTTTGCCAGAAACCGGACCAGTCGTCGGTGTACTCGATCTCGAAAGTACCCTTGAGATTCATGTCGGCTTCGGAGGTATAGCTTGCGCCCCAGGTAAACCAGTCCGTCGGTTCCCACATCACCCCAAGCGCATACGTGGGCGACAGCGATTCCTGCACATTAATACTAAGCGCACCGATGTCGTCCCAGGGACCGACATTACCGCCGCAAAGTGCCAGCCAGGGTTGCAGAGGCTCATCACCGCTTTCACAGTTAAAGGCATCCTGAAGAACTTCAGCAACGCCCAGCAGCATATTCGGGGCGCGCATGTACTGATCAGCAGCAATGCCCATATGGGAGAGGTGGATACCGGCGCCAACGGCCCATTCATCATTGATCTTGTAGCCGACTGTGGGCGACAGATACGTTGTCCGCTGAAGCGCCGTTGCCTGGGGCATGTAGCGGCCGGGATCGTCCTTGTCGCGATAGAAACCGGCAGCCAGAGGCAGATAGAAGGCATTACCGAAGGTGAGCTTCGACCCCGGCGGGTTGATACTGATACCGGCAGATGGCGCCACTGCAGGTCCCGGAGGCGCCCTTAGTATGCCAACTCCCGGCACATAGAGAGCAACGTTATTGGTATGGCTGTGTTTGTTGGCAACGGGATCACGCTGTTTCCCGGTCAGTGGATCCGTCTCAAGGCCATCAATGCCGAAAATCTCGTAGCCGTCCGGGGCGTGGAAATCCGCATCGATGTCGAGATAGATACTCATCAGGTTCACTTCAAGCTGTCGCCCATCAAGCTTGGTCAGGCCTGCCGGATTGTAGTGAATGGCCATGATGCCGGGTGGATCTGCCGTAACGGCGTTCCCCAATGCCAGGGCCTTGGGGTGAATGGTTAGGTTCTGTGCCAGCTGCGCCTCGACACCACAGGTTACCGAGGCTGCGATGATGGCACCGGCAATCCGTTTTTTGTGGCTGGTTATACCCATGAAATCTTCCCTTCCCGTAAAACGTCAGAGGCTGAACTCACTCTTTGAGACCTGAGAATCTGATGGGCAGGGACACGCCCAGCGAAAAATCCGGTGCGTCTTCGGTCAGGCCGATACCAAGGCTGGTATTAACAATGGTGGTATCACTCACACGGGTGCCAAGCGACATGCTGAGAAAGCCACTCATCTGATCCTGGGCAACCGCCTCGGACCCGTCGCTGAAGGAAAGAATGGTTTCGTCGCTGTAACTCAGTTGCGCCGAAATGCTGAGGGAAATGTCATAGGAAAGCGAGTAGGCGAAACCACCTGAGGCAGAGAGACCAAAGCCCGGTTCGATCTCTTCCAGTACCCGCGCGCCCCTCACCTGCTGCAGGTCGGTTTCCGGAAGGTTGTAGGTTGAGCTGACAGAGCCGAACACCACCACCGGATCCAGCACCTTCGACACGCTCACACCGCCTGCCAGCGAGTAATACCCGCTACCGGTGGACAGCTGCTCATCGATATCGATTTCATAGGGACTGACCCCGGTTTTGGATGTAAAAGTGCCGAAAACCGTGGTGGACATTTTCCCTGGTACGTAGGAAAAGGGCTGCCAGCGTGCCGTGGCAGAGATATCGCCAAAATCGTAAACGCTGAGTTCATCCTGGGTGTCGTGCTTGACCACCAGCGGAATACGGGTACCGACCGTCAGGTTATCCAGCAGGCCGAAATCGTAGGAGAATGCGTTTGTGAAGCTGTGGGTGGCAGAAGGCACAACATCCAGGTTACGAACGGAACCGTCAGTAATTGCCAGATCCAGGCGCTGGTCGCCTGTGTAGGAGTAATCGAAGGAGTAATTGAGCGCGTGAGTGCCCTTTTTCTGCAACGAATAACTGGTCTCTGCCGACTGAAAAACCTCCTCAAGCTGCTTGGCGGAGTCTTCATCACCCTCCTGTTTTGCAAGCGCCTCCCTGGCCTGGTCTACGTTTCCTTCCTGCGACAGCGCCATGGTTGAGTAAAGGCCAGTCACGGAAACAAGGATAAAACCTCGTACTAACCAACGATTCATCCTGACTCCCTTATTTTACTTGTAATGGTTCCTGTGCAGGAGCTTGTCGCCCTGCACGTTAATTGCGACGGTAGAACAGCTGCTTTCTGGTATTCTCGACACTGCCGTCCGGGTTGTTCTTCTGGCGTTCCAGCATGTTCCGGATGCGGCGTTCGGTGGACTCGTGAAACTCCGGAATCTTCTGTAGCGCAAGCAATGTCATTGTGTCGTCATCCACAAACCGCAGGTCCTCCTCCTTCAGTTCAAGGTAATCCAGCGGTTTATCGCTTCCCGGGAAAACGATGAAAAGAACGTTGTCATCCCACTTTTCCTCGAACTGGGCGAGCGTAAAGGAAATGTTGCCAACCGCCGGATCAGCCAGGTATACACGTCCGTCCCGGATGGTTCTGAGAACCACAAAGTGCTTGAAGCCGGCATGCTGGATGGGAACGATGGCTGGATGGTCAAGGTCAATCAGGTCATCAATGGTGGCGCGGAAACCACCGGAGGGATAACCAAGAGCCGTCACCAGACGCTTCATATCGAGCATGGAGAAGGCGCGCCGCTGAACAATCCGCTCGCTCTCCCCGTAGTGAAGCAGGCCTTCCATCACCTGCCGTTCTCCGAGATTCCTGCCCAGGTAAAAATTCAACACGGTGGTTAACGCCGCACTGCCACAGCTGTAGTCATAGGCCTGCCGCACAATGTTGCGAAATTGTTGCTCTACCAGCGGCTCCACACGTGTGTCGGTTCTCAGTTCTATCGGGCTGGTATCAAAATCCTGTTCAATAACGATGGTGCCCTGCTGATAAGGCTCAACAACCACGGCCTCCTGGGCCATAGTGAACGTGAGGATGGATCCGGCGAGTACCAGCAGCATGGTCAGACGAAGTTCCTGTTATTATTAGGCATGACGTTTCCTGAGTTACATCTTGTTACGGTAAGATACCGAAATCGTTACTCCCTTAAAGATAACTGTGCCTCAAATCTGCCGCTGCAGAAGGGGCCCACTCTGCCGGTTTTGAGAACTGGTTCATGCCCGTCAAGACACACCAGGGATAAGTTGACGCCGAAGTTGAAAGGCGGTATCACATCCCATGCCACTGTCTGACACCAATTACTGAAGACCCTGATGACAACAACACTGAAGCCGGGACAACTGACGTTCATTGCCGCTAAAAACCAGAGCCCCCAGCCCCCGCCTGCATTGCTACAACGGGAAAAATTCAACGACCTTCTCCATGGTCTGGAGCCGATCAGCCTGCTGTTGGTTCACGCCCCGGCAGGGTATGGCAAGACCACCACCGTTGCTGACCGGCTCGGGGCGTTAGATGCAGACACTGCCTGGTACCGGTTGGAGATCGGAGACAATGACCCGGCGAGATTCGCAGGCTACCTGGCTAACGCGCTGGAGGTGTCGGTCCCCGGCAACTGCACTACCACGCTCAAAAAGCTGCAGGAAACGGGTTACGATGATCTTGAGAGCTTCCTCACCGACCTGCTGGCGGAGCTGCCGCCGGAGGAGGACCCGCTGTATCTGGTACTCGACGACTATCACCTGATCGACAATCCGGACATCCACGATGCATTACGATTTCTCCTCCGGCACCAGCCGGCCCGGCTGACGCTGGTGTTGATTACCCGCACCATTCCTCCCATCGGTGTTGCCCAGCTCCGCATGCAAGGCCGGATGTCTGAGATCACATCCCGGGAGCTGGCGTTTGGTGCCGATGAGGCCCAGCACTATTTTGACAGCCGTCTACCGTTTGAGATTTCCCGTGAGAGTATTGAGAGAGCGGTAAGGCGGGTTGAGGGCTGGGTGTCAGCGCTTCAACTTCTGTCCGCATCGGCGATGACGAGTCTTGAATTCAACGATTTTGTCGACCAACTGGAGTTCGGTAATCAGCATATCTTTGATTATTTTGATGAACTTGTCGGCCACGGGCTGACCGAGCAGCAACGCAAGTTCCTGTTGCGCACCAGCATACTGGACCGGTTCAATGCGCGGATGGTCATGCGCGTGATGGACGACAGCGACGGACAGGCATTGTTGAGCAGCCTGCTTGCCATGGGGCTGTTTATCACGCCGGTGGATAATTCCGCCCTGTGGTTCCGCTACCACCCGCTGTTCTCTGTGTATCTGCGGCATTTGCTGAGTTGCACAACCGAGGAGAACCGGCAGCAGCTACACCAACGTGCCTGTGATGCCTGGCTGGAACTGGACCACGCCGAGGAAGCAGCACGACACGCCCGGGAGGGCGGTGACCCGGAACGGATTACCCGGGTTCTGACCATTCACGGGCGTAAGTTTTTCACTGAAGGCCAGTTTATCCTGCTACAGCGGTGCCTAGACGCCCTGCCTCAGGATGTCATTGCCCAGGACCCAACCTTGACCCTGCTTCGGGCCTGGGTAGCCCAGGGCCAGTATCAGTTTGATGATGTCGAAAACTGGCTGTCTGCCGCCGAATCCAGGCTGGCAGCCTCGATGACGGAAGACACCCAACGGGCCGTGTACGGCGAATTCAGCGCCATCCGGGCCCAGGTAGCCATGAACTATGGTGATGGTGAACGGGCACTGGCATTGGCCCGGGAAGCGATAGACCAGGAAGCCCGCTACCTGCCCACCTCCCGGGTGGCGGCCGCCTCCGTGATCGGCGAAGCCCTGTTCGTTCAGGGTGAACTCGAAGAAGCCCTCGCACGCATGCAGGAAACCGAGCACCTCGCCCGGGCCCACCAGGCCCACCAGAATGTGATCTGGGCCTTGTGCCAACAGTCTGAAATCAGTGTGGCTATGGGGCTCCTGCAAAAGGCCTACAACATCCAGGAGCGTGGCTTCCAGTATGCGGAGGAGAACAATCTCAATCACCTTCCGATTCTGGAGTTCCTGTTCCGTATCCGCAGCCAGATCATGTGGGAGTGGCATCACCTGGAGAACGCTGAGCGCTGTGCCCTTCAGGGGATTGAAATTCTGGAGGCTCAAGGCGAACGCTGGTATGTGCAGAGCTATACGTCCCTGGCGAAGGTAGCCCACGCCCGTGGCCGCCAGAGCCTCTGCGCCGACTATATTGCCAAGATCCAGAAGATGCTTGCCTCCGGTGACTATCATCTGGACTGGGTCGCCAATGCCCACGCCACCATGCTCGCCTACTGGGATGCCGTGCGGGATCACGACGCTATCCAGCGCTGGCTGACGATTGCACCGCCCGTTGATCCGTCCACCGCAACCAACCATTTCAACCAGTGCAACGGACGCAACCGGGCCCGGGCCTATATGAGCCTTGGCCTGTACACCAAGGCGCAACCGCTGCTATCAGGACTGCAGACCGTAGCTGAACAGGTCGGGCTGAAAACCGACCTGAACCGCAATCACATTGCCCTGGCGCTGCTGTACTGGAATACCGAGGATCGGGAGAATGCCCTCAGACACATGGTGACAGCGCTACAGCTGGCCAGCACGACCGGCGCGGTTGGCAGTTTCCTGCGCATGGGAAAGGTGCTGATTGTCATTCTGAAGGCACTCATCAACGACGAAGCCATTGAGGGAATGGAACTGCAGCGCGCGGAACGACTGATCCAGCTGGCGCAGCAGCAGCGGGACTTCAGTCGGGCAATCCGCATCTCGCTGGACGAAGCGATTATTCAGGACATCATTGATCGTCCGGATGTTCCCGAGCTGATCCGTACGTCACCGCTAACCCGGCGGGAATGGCAGATTCTGAGTCTGATTCACGCCGGCCTTTCCAATGATCAGATCGCCGAGCACCTGAAAGTAGCCTCGACGACCGTCAAGACCCATATCCGCAGCCTTTACCAGAAGCAGAACATCAGCCATCGGTCCGAGGCCATCGAACTGGCCAAGGACCTGCTGAGCAAGATTCAGGGGGAATAAAATCGCGGCAGCGACGCCCCTCGATCAGATCGTGAATACGAAACCAAGTAACAGATAGCTGAGCGTGGTCACCACAACGATACCGAGAATGTTCAGGGCAAAACCTGCCCTGATCATATCGTGGATTTTCATGTGCCCGCTGGAGAATACGATGGCGTTGGGCGGCGTGGCCACCGGCATCATGAACGCGCAACTGGCGGCAATAGCGGCCGGCACGGTCAGCAGCAGGACCGACAGCTCCTGGGACATCGCCAGCGCCCCAAGCAACGGCAGGAAGGCCGCCGCTGTGGCGGTATTGCTGGTAACCTCTGTGAGGAAAATAATGACCCCCACTACCAGGGCCACTATCACCAACACCGGCAGGTTGCCTGCCACCGCCAGGCTTTCCGCGATCCATTCTGCCAGGCCGGAGCTACTGATCACTCCCGCCATGGCAAGTCCACCGCCGAACAACAGCAGCACGCCCCAGGGAATCCCCTGGGCGGTTTCCCAGTCGAGCAGGAATTCCCGCTCTTTGAGGTTAACCGGGATCAGGAACATGGCGATGGCGGCAGCGATGGCAATGCCGGTATCACTGAGCCACGGCATAAACCCATCGGACAACAGTGGCCGGAAGATCCAGGCCGCCGCCGTGACTAAGAACACCAGCGCTACCAGTTTTTCTCCTTTCTGCAACGCACCCAGGGCTTTTAACTCGTCCCGTATCATCTCACCACTGCCGGCCTGACCCCCCAGCCCAAAATCCTTGCGGGTCAGCCACCACCAGGTCAGTGCCAGCATCACCAGCGACACGGGAATACCCAGCAGCATCCACTGGGCAAAGCCTACGGAGATACCCTGGTTTTCACTCAGGTAGGCTGCCAGTAAAGCGTTGGGCGGTGTGCCAATCAGAGTGGCGATCCCACCGATGCTGGCAGAATAGGCAATCGCCAGAAGCAACGCCGTGGCGTAACGCCTTACGCCTTCCGGGTTGGAAGAGTCCATCATTGCAATCACTGACAGACCAATCGGCAACATCATGATCGATGTCGCCGTGTTGCTGACCCACATGCTCAGAAAGGCAGTGGCGATCATAAAGCCGCCAATCTGGCGTCGCGGCCTGTCGCCCACACCGCGCAGTGTCAGCAAGGCAATACGCCGGTGCAGATTCCAGCGCTGCATCGCCAGGCCCAGCGTAAACCCGCCAAGAAACAGGAAGATGATGGGATTGGCATAGGGGGTGGTCGCGTCTTTGATGCCTCCCAGTCCCAGTGCAGGTATCAGTACGATCGGAATCAATGCCGTTGCCGGAATGGGGATGGCTTCCGTTGACCACCAGGTTGCCATCAGCAGCATCAGCCCCAGCGCTGCCCACGCCTCTGCCCCCATCCCTTCCGGAGCCGGTATAATCAGGGTGATGAACAGAAACAGGGGCCCGAGAATCAACCCGACCACCCTGCTCTTCGGCAGGCCGTCGGGTGAGGTATCAGAACGGGCAGCAACAGACATCAGGCCTCCTTTCTAACGGATCAATCTTCTGCGCATTTCACACATACCGTAGTGTAGGGTAGTACCTGTAACCGCCGCGGGTCTATCTCCTCCCCGCAGCGCTCACACTCATCGCCCAGGCCGTTGGACAGCCGCTCCAGAGCACGCTCTATCTGGGCCAGCTCATTGCGGGTTTCTGTCTCCAGCGAATCGACCACTTCATCATTCTGGGTCTGCACTGCCTGTTCTTCGGAGTCCTTCTCCAGGGCACCATCCTGCCGGTGCTGATGTGCCTCATACTTTGCCAGTCGCGCTTTCAGGTCAGCGCGAAGGGTTTCCAGTTCCGATTTGCGATTGCTCATTTGGACCTCCTGTGCCGGGGTGTTCCCCGAATGAATTCCACCTACAGTAAAGCATATGACTGACAGGCCTTTGACGCTTGTCAAAATTGCCTGACCTGATCCGGTCCAGAATAATGTCAGGCAACTCCACAAAAAACGAAAACTGAGGAGACTCAATGGGACCGCAATTTCCCATTTCCCGCATCATGCATAGCGGCATGCTGCTCCAGTGCGCACCGGATACCACCATTGCGCAGGCTGCAGCACGTATGGCGGATCAGGTGGTAAGCTCCATCCTGGTCGTTGAAGATGGTCGGGTTGCCGGTATCTGGACCGAACATGATGCACTGGCCGTGGACTTTTCAGACACTGCCGCCCTGCAACGACCCGTGGCTTCAGTAATGATCGCACCGGTTGCCACTCTGCCGCATTCCATGGAAATAGGAGCGGCAGCCATTGAGTTCCGTGAACAGGGCCGCCGGCATTTTCTTGTAGTAGATGATGAGGACTGCCCCATTGGCATCCTCTCCCAGACCGATATGGCCCTGAACCAGGGCCTTGAACCCTATCTGCGGCTGCGGGAGGTCAAAGCGGTGATCCCGGACCCGGCGGTTGTCGTTGCCGGGGCAACGCCCGTATCGGTCGTGGCCCGCCAGATGCACAGCCAACATACCGATGCGGTTGTGGTGAAGTGCGAGGATGGGCTGGGAATACTCACCGAGCGCGACATTGTCCGTTTTATCGCCCGTCACGGGGGCAACAGCCCCGCATCACAGCTTGCCACACAACCCCTGCTTTCCGTGCACGAAACAGAGCCACTGATTCATGCCAGGGATCTGCTGCTGGAAAAACACATCCGACATCTTGCGGTCACGGGCAACAGCGGCGATGTCATCGGCCTGATCGGCTATCACGACATGCTTGCCGGTGCGGAGCGGATGTACCTGGACGACTTGCGCACAGCCCTGGAACAACGGGATCAGGCTCTGGCCAGGTCCCGCAGAACCTTACAGCTGGCAGAGCGGGTTATCGAGTCGTCGTTTGAGGGCATCATGGTTACGGACGCCAATGTCACCATCGAGTTCGTCAATCCCGCCTTTACCCAGCTCACGGGCTATTCTCCCGAAGAGGTTATCGGGAAGACCCCGGACATTCTGTCCTCCGGCCGCCACGATGCGGATTTCTACCAGCGGATGTGGCACTCACTGACCATCCATGGCTACTGGCGCGGCGAAATCTGGAACCGTCGCAAAACCGGTGAACTCTACCTGGAACTGCTGACCATCACGGCGATTACTGACGATGATGGCGAGACCACCCATTACGCCGGGCTTTTCACCGATATTACCCAGCACCGCAGGGATGAGGAACAGATCCGACAGCTGGCGTACTACGATGCACTCACAGGTGTACCCAACCGACGTCTGCTTGAAGACCGGCTTGAACACGCTATCCGTCACGCGCACCGCAAGGAGATGCTGTTGGCAGTCATGTTCATGGACCTGGACCATTTCAAGCAGATCAACGATACCCTGGGTCATGCTACCGGTGACGAACTGCTTCTGCAGTTCACTCACCGGGTTCAGGAGTGTCTGCGGGAAGACGATACTCTCGCCAGGCTGGGCGGTGACGAATTCATTATCCTGTTGCCGGAGATGAACCATGTCGAAGACGTGCATCGTGTCGCCCGCCGTCTCCTGGGAATTGCAAGCCAGCCATATCATGTGGGGGGCGAGGAGGTAACCGTCGGTGCAAGCATCGGGGTGAGTCTCTATCCCGAGGATGGCACTACCGCCAATACTCTGATGCAGGCCGCCGACATTGCCATGTATCGCGCCAAGCGGGATGGCCGCAATCTTTATTGCCTCTTCCAACCGGAACCCGCCGTAACCGCCTGACGACGCTGCCACTTCCCCACCCCAGATTGTCGCCGCGCCGCCCCGAATGTGTCAGTATTCCCGGCTTCACGACCGGCGGAGAACACCATCATGTTTTACACCACCGTAGCTGCCCTGGCAGCTGCCCTTATTCTTTTTACCTGGTTGGGAATGCGGGCGCGTCTGGCTGATGGCGGCCTGGACGACTACGTGACTGCCCGCAACAGTCAGGGTGCCCGGGCGCTGGGACTGTCCTTCCTGGCCTCCGGCATGGGTGGCTGGATACTGTTTGCGCCCCCGGAAGTAGGGGCACTGGTAGGGCCCATTGCCCTCGGCGGTTACGCGCTGGGGGCGGCGCTGCCATTTATTGTCTTTGCGTTCTGCGGCCCGGCCATTCGACGGTATTTGCCCCAGGGGCGCAGTATCGGCGAATTTGCCCAGGCCTGCTATGGCAATGCTGTCCGCCGTTACGTGGCACTGATCTCCGTGCTTTACATGCTATGTTTCGTCACTGCGGAGCTGACAGCCATTGGGGCCATCACCTCGATGCTTTCCGGTGTCAACGGCAACCTGGCCGTGTTGGGTGTTGCCGTTGCCACACTGATCTACACAGCCTGGGGTGGCCTGCGCGCGAGCATTGTCACCGACCAGTGGCAGGCCTTTCTGCTGCTTGGCTTACTGGCCATTGTCGGCTTTGTGGCCATGGACCGACTTCCTGAACTGACCACAGCGAACGCTCCGTCGGCGCCCGTTGGCAGCGCTCTGGGCGTAGCCCTGACCCTGGTGATTGCCGTCACCGCCGCCAACCTGTTTCATCAGGGGTACTGGCAGCGGCTATGGTCGGCCCGGGACACCTCCGCGCTGCGCCGGGGGGCCCTGTTTGGTGGCATAATCACTATTGCGGTGGTGGCTGTGGTGGGGGCCCTGGGCATTGCCGCCGCCATGAGTGGTGTCGATCTCGGGTCCCCGCCCATTCCCTTCTTTGCCCTGCTATCCGGAGCGCCTGCCTGGTTGACAATACCCGCCCTGGTGCTGGCCCTGACCCTGGTCGCTTCGTCCGTGGATACCCTCCAGAATGCCCTGGCATCTCTGGCGGTCACTGAAAAACAGGGGCTCTCAATTACCTCGGCACGCTGGATAACCGTCATCCTGATGATTCCGGTGGTTATGGTTTCACTGCAGGGCGTGTCAGTACTCAGGCTGTTCCTGATCGCCGACCTGCTCTGCGCCACAGCTGTCATACCGGTGCTGATGGGCCTCTGGAAAAGAATGACTACCACGGCAGCTGTACTCGGTGGCCTGGCCGGCCTGCTGGGGGCGATCATCCCCGGCTGGGTTACCGGGGGCAGCCTGCTGGCCGGCTTGGAAGTTGCGAGCTTTCCGGGGGGCATTCCAACGCTGCTGCCATTTGTGGGCGCCCTGGCAGGATCTACCCTTGTCAGCCTGGGGCTGGCTTTGGCTGCCGGGAAACGGTAACCACCCATTTTTTAACGGTAGCCCAGCCGCGCTCCTCACCGGCAGGGTTACCGTCACTCCACCTATGGCCTGACGTACACTACATTCCCTCTACGCCTATCTCCTCCCCTGTACGCCCCCCTCCTCCCCCGGGCTACGCCAACAAAAAGTCCGGCAGGAGGATGAACGGCCCGTGGCTTGATCGCACTATGCATGAAAGCGATTACCACGGAAATCTTCCGTTCCCGACAAAAACAATCTTTCACTACCAGGGTGTAAGCGAGGCATGATGATCAAAAACCCGGACTGGT
>JAWWAM010000025.1:0-14840 GCA_033721715.1 Marinobacter sp. | reverse complement strand
GCGCGAGGTTAATGCAAGCCGGGACACCGAACTGATACTCGCAAGGGCTTCACCCCGGAAACCAAGGGAAGCAACAGCCTCAAGATCATCAAGATTCTCGATCTTGCTGGTTGCGTGGCGGCTGAGTGCCAGGGGAAGGTCTGACTCGTCGATGCCGCTGCCGTCATCACGAACCCGGATGAGTTTCACACCACCCTGTTCGATCTCGATATCAACCCGCCGGGCACCGGCGTCGAGCGCGTTTTCTACCAGTTCCTTGACGACCGAAGCCGGACGCTCAACCACCTCGCCGGCAGCAATCTGGTTTGCCAGGCGCGGAGTCAGTAATCGAATGGAGGGCATGCTACCGGAACACCTCGTTTCAGGATGAGGGAATACGAATGGTTTGCCCTACCATAACACGGTCATCATTGAGGCCGTTATACTGCATCAGTTCGCTGACGCTTATCTGATTCTCGCGGGCAAGGCCCGAGAGCGTATCACCCCTGCGGATGCGATACTGGCTGACGTTGCCGGCACCCTGCCTGCTCTGTTTCTCCCACGCCAACAGAGTCCCCGGAGGTGGCGTTTTCTGGAAGTAGTCATCAATCCCTTCGAACACCGCCCTGGAGAGCTTGTCCCGATACCAGGAACTGGACAGGTTCTGCTCTTCCTTGGGGTTGGAAATAAATCCCGCCTCAACAAGGATCGATGGGATATCCGGCGACTTCAGCACCGCAAACGCAGCCTGCTCAACCCCCTTCTTGTGGAGCTTGGCCACACTGCCAAGCCTGCCGAGAATTGAGCTGCCGACCCCAAGGCTGGAATTGATACTGGCCGTCATGGACAGGTCCAGGAGAACACCGGCGAGCATCTCGTCACGACCATCCAGTGAAACGCCACCGGCACCACCGATCAGGTCTGACCGGTTTTCGCTTTTTGCCAGCCAACGGGCAGTTTCACTGGTGGCTCCCCTTTGCGAAAGGGCAAACACCGAGGCACCCCGGGGTTGCGGCGTGCGGAAGGCATCCGCGTGGACAGAAACAAACAGGTCGGCGTTGTGCTTGCGTGCTAGCAACGTGCGGCTGCGCAAATCGATATAATAGTCACCGTTACGGGTGAGCCTGGCGGTATATCCCGGCTTGGCCTCTATCAGGTCTGCCAGGGTCTTGGCCATTTTCAGCACCACGTCTTTCTCGCGCGTTCCCCGCGGGCCGATAGCTCCGGGATCTTCACCGCCGTGGCCGGCGTCAACCACCACAATAACGTCGCGTTTGCCGTTACTGTTCTGGGAAATGGTCGGCTTAGACGGTTTGCGTGCTTTCAGCCCGCCCTCGTCGATCAGATCCACCACCAGCCGGTGACCATATTGCTGGTTGGGCTCGAGCTGAAAACTCCGCGGCTTGATATCACTTTCAAGATCCAGAACTACCCGCAGGTCATTGCCATTACGGGGGGCACTGCGAATCCGGCGAACCGGGCTGCCGGACAGGTCAAGCTTTTCAAAGTCAGCTTTGAGGCTGGCATTTTTCAGGTCAATCACCAGCCTGGACGGCCCAGAAAGGGCAAAAACCTTGTGATCAATCTTGCCACCCACATCCAGTACCAGGCGCGTGTGGTCCGGCGCCGGCCAGATCCGCGCACTCTCAATACTGACGCCCGCCATCGCTGCCAACGGGACCATTAATGACCACGCCATGACCGCAGCAAGAAACCACCGGGAGAATGTTCTTATATTCATCATTCTGCACACCTGCACTGATCACACACGATTAATATCCCTGGCCCGGAAGCCATTGCTCGCCAATCCGGGCCAGCAGACTACTGCCACGATTTGTTGATGCCGAAACACGGGCCCTGCGCCCGTCACCATTTTTACTCAGGCTCACCTGCAGATCCGGCTCGGGAAGGATGCCAAGCCCTCGCCCGGGCCATTCTATGATGCACAGGTTCCGGGCCTGGAAATAATCCCGGATTCCCATGTATTCCAGTTCTTCCGGATCACCAAGCCGGTAAAGATCAAAGTGATAGGCCGGGGGGTCCAGATGTTCATAAGGTTCTACGATCGTATAAGTCGGGCTTTTCACCGCTCCTTCGTGACCAAGACCACGCATGATACCGCGACTCAGGGTGGTCTTTCCCATGCCGAGATCACCCTCCAGGAACACCACCAGCCCCTGCCCGCTCTCGTTCACGATCCCGGCCAAGATCCGGCCCAGATGCTCTGTATCCTGTTCATCCTTCAGATAAAGCCTGAGCTCTTCCGCCGCAACGTTCATTACTCTTCGAATTCTCCGGTCGTCCAGTGCTCACCCTGCCCGCCTGCGGCTCTCTTCTCCGCCTCCAGCAGAACCTGCGGCAGCGCATCAATGACATCCATGGGCAGCAATCCCATATAGCCCCTGGTTGTTGACGCCCGGTTTGCGGCCGCCAGATGAAGAGCTGCAGCTGCCGAAGCAGCCAGATGGCCATCCCCGAGCTGAGCATACAGACTCCCAAGTATGCCGGACAGCACATCACCCATACCACCGGTTGCCATACCGGGATTGCTACCACTGACAATATCCGGCAGCGCGCCCGCCGAGGCAACAACCGTCCCGGCCCCCTTCAGCAGGACCACCCCTCCGAAAAGCTGACGAATCTGCTCTGCAGCGCGGACTCTGTCGTTCTCGATATCAGCCACTTCACATTCCAGCAGGCGCGCCGCTTCGCCGGGATGCGGAGTAAGAATATGGTTTTCCGCGGGCTGTGCAACCCGCGATGCCATCAGGTTCAAGGCGTCCGCATCCATTACCCGTGGTTTCCCGCTGGCCACCACCTGCTGCAACATCTGCTGCCCCCAGGCGCCGTGGCCGATGCCGGGACCACAGACGATCACATCCGCCGCACTGATCAGTGGCGGCAACTCAGACCCGTGAATCAGCCCCTGAACCATCACTGACGGGCAGCGAGACAGTGCCGGTGCCACGTATTCCGGACGCGTTGCCAGGGTCACCATGCCCGCGCCGGACCTGGACGCGGCCTCCGCAGCCATCATGCCTGCGCCACCAAACCCGCGGTCGCCAGCAACAACCAACACATGGCCAAACCGCCCTTTATGGGCGACCCGCGGACGCCTGGGCAGCGACCTGTGGATACCGGCCCAATCCACTCTACGAGCCAGCGGCCGCTGGCCGCTTTCGGTCGCCCAGTCGTCCGTATCCAGGGACTCAAACGCAACCCCGCCGGCGTATTCCGGGCCCTGAGCGGTAAACAGACCGGCTTTGAGGCCAATGAATGTCACCGTCGCCGCCGCCCTGACCGCGTCGCCGGCGACGGTTCCGGTGGTGGCATTCAACCCTGAGGGCAAGTCAATTGCCAGTACTGGCGCAGCAGCCTCATTGCACTGACCAATCATGGCAGCGAACGGCTCACGGGGCGCCCCTGAAACACCCGTACCCAGCATCGCATCGACTATCAGCCCGGCACCCCCAAAATATTCGTCGATTTCGGTGCCGGCAGCATCAGCTAGCTCCGTCACGTGGACTCCGTCCTCGACCGCTTTTTGCCAGGCCCTGCGGGCATCGCCAGACAACTTCCCGGTGGGCGCCACTGCAAGACAATCCACATTCAGACCGTGACGAACAGCATTGGCCGCCACCAGATAGCCGTCACCCCCATTGTTGCCGGCGCCACACAAAACGAGAATCCGGCCAGGTTCCGGCCAGTATCGTACCAGCCGGCGGAAGGCACTGGCTGCGGCGGCCTGCATCAACTCGAATCCACCGACCCCTTGCTGATCAATTACATAGCGGTCAATCTCCCGCACCGCATCGGCGGAGTAGAGGTCTTCTGGTAAACTGTGACCACCGGCCAGGGGCATGCAAGTCCGCTCCCGTTACAGAATTCGGATTAAGAAAAACGGCCATATACCTGTAAAGAGTAGCAAAACAGCGGGAAAGGTCATAACTTAATCAAATTAAACTTCGTTACTGGCATTCAATGACCGACCCAACCGACCATAAACTGGATGATCTGCCGCGCCAGATCCGCGCATGGGCCCTCGAACTGGGCTTCAGTGACGCCGGCATCACCCTGCCCGAGACGGGCGTTCACGGTGAGCGGTTGCAGGCCTGGCTGGACGAAGGGCATCACGGCGAAATGTCCTATATGGCACACCATGGCGACAAACGCTATACCCCCACCTCTCTGGTGGAGGGGACCCGGCGGGTGATTTCCGTTCGGCTGGATTACCTTCCTGCACCGGACAATCCGGGGCAGGTGCTTACTAACCGGGAAAAGGCTTATATAACCCGCTACGCGGTGGGACGCGACTACCACAAACTGATGCGAAAACGCCTGGCGACCCTGGCAAAACGAATTGACGAAGCGGTCTCAGGCTACGATTACCGGGCTTTCGTGGACAGCGCTCCGGTTCTTGAACGCGCACTTGCCCAGCGCGCGGGGCTTGGATGGATTGGCAAGAACAACATGCTGATTCACCCGAAAGCCGGCTCGTTCTTCTTCCTGGGGGAAATCTTCACCAGCGCGCCATTACCCCTCGACGAACCCTTCGAGAAGGAACACTGCGGCACCTGCGCGGCCTGCCTGGATGTCTGCCCCACCGACGCATTCGAAGGGCCCCACAAACTCGACGCCCGGAAATGCATCAGTTATCTCACCATTGAGCTCAAGGGCAGCATTCCTGAAGACCTGAGATCGAAGATGGGCAACCGTGTGTTTGGTTGCGACGACTGCCAACTGGTCTGCCCGTGGAACAAGTTCAGCAAGCCCACAGCGGAGAAAGATTTCCAGCCGCGCCATGGCCTGGACAACAGCGAGCTGGCTACCCTGTTCCTGTGGACAGAAGAGGAATTCCTCAAGCGCACCGAAGGCTCAGCCATACGCCGGACCGGTTATGAAGGATGGCTTCGCAACCTGGCTGTAGGCCTCGGCAACGCACCCTCAACCATTCCAGTGATTGAAGCCCTGCGAACGCGAGCCGATCACCCATCAGAAATGGTTCGGGAGCACGTCCACTGGGCCCTGGGCCGGCACGGTCTATAACTGGAAAAAATGCTCGCGGTAATGGCGGAGCTCGTTGATGGAGTCCCGAATATCGTCCAGAGCAAGGTGACTGCCCTTCTTCTTCACCCCGTCCAGCACATCCGGTCGCCAGCGACGGGCCAGTTCTTTAACCGTGCTTACATCCAGATTGCGATAATGGAAAAAGGCTTCAAGCTCCGGCATATACTTCACCAGGAAACGCCGGTCCTGACCAATACTGTTGCCACACAAAGGGGACTGGCCCGGCTCAAGGTATCGCTGCAGGAATTCCAGGGTTTTCTGCTCGGCATCAATCTCGCTGAACTTGCTGTCCTTTACCCGCTGGGTCAGTCCGCTTTCACCATGGGTACGGGTACACCACTCGTCCATCTCGCTGAGCAGTTTGTCGGACTGGTGCACGGCAATCACCGGCCCTTCTTCAATGGTGTTCAATTCAGAATCCGTAACGATGGTCGCTATCTCGATAATGCGCTCTTTCTCCGGGTCTAGCCCGGTCATTTCCAGATCAATCCAGACAAGATAGTTGGCTTCTGGCATTCAGCAGTCTCCAGCGGTTAACTCGTGAGTCGGGCAACGGCCCCGCCGTTGCTGCACATAGTCTGCCTATTGTGGATGAATCACGTATGATGTTACAGCAATCACCATTCTCCATCAGGAATTAACCAACCCACGATATGGCTAAACGTCGACTGAACAAGCAGCAGCAATGGCGAATCAAGAAAGTCCAGCAGGAACGGGCCGCCCGGGCGGCCAGGAAAGAAGAAGCCATCGGCGAAAAGCTGGATGCCGGTGACCTGGGGCCGGAA
The DNA here is from genome assembly GCA_033721715.1 of Marinobacter sp. Lineage (GTDB taxonomy): Bacteria > Pseudomonadota > Gammaproteobacteria > Pseudomonadales > Oleiphilaceae > Marinobacter. Next base: position 9,009 of record JAWWAM010000025.1, on the reverse strand, counting down.
CAACAAGGGTTGGTTATTGCCCACTATGGCCAGCAACTGGATGTGGAAGCTCTTGAGGGAGAAGACACGGGCAAGGTGTTGCGCTGCTTCGTAAGAGCCAACATAGACAGCCTGGTGACCGGCGACAAGGTGATCTGGCGGCCCGGCAGCGACGGCACCGGTGTGATCGTGGCCCGTTGCGACCGCAATACCCTGCTGCAACGGCCAGACAACTTCGGCGCGCTCAAACCCGTTGCCGCCAACATTGACTATATAATCCTGGTAATTGCCCCCGAGCCGGAGCCCCATGACAACCTGATCGACCGCTATCTGGTGGCAGCGGAAAGCACGGATATTCCGGTAATCATACTGCTCAACAAGACCGATCTGATCACTGACCAGAACCGGGAGCCCATCGACAACCTGCTGGCACGCTATGAAAAGCTTGGCTACCGCACAGAACGCACATCAGCAAAGACCCTGGTAGGGGAACAGGCGGTTCGGGTGGAGGATCTGGTGAAAGAGCAGACCAGCGTATTCGTGGGCCAGTCGGGTGTTGGCAAGTCGTCTATTATCCAGACACTGCTTCCCGACGAGTCGATCCGCGTAGGCGCCGTATCGGAAAGCACCGGCAAGGGTATTCATACCACCACAACCGCCAGACTTTTCCACCTCAATTGTGGCGGCGACCTGATCGACTCACCGGGTATCCGGGAATTCGGCCTGTGGCACATGACTCCACAGGAGATCGAGTATGGCTTCCGTGAAATTCGCGACCTGATCGGGCACTGCAAGTTCCGCAACTGCAGCCATATGGGTGACCCCGGCTGCGCCATTGCTCAGGCTGCCGAAGACGGGCGCATCAGTGTCGAGCGAATGAAAAGCTTCAACCGGATTTTACAGGATATGGCAGAACAGCAGTCCCGGGGACTCAAAGCTGACTGAACTGGCCTACCAGTTCAGCTCGCCGGGGGCGGGTTCTTCCCGCTCTTCTGACCAGGTGCCTTCCTCAAGCCGTTCCATGGCCTCCTGCTGCTCGTCTTCGGAGGGCGCAGTGAGGTCTATCAATGGTTCGTTCGATCTCCCGGCATTACTCTGAATACCTTCTGCCGTCTTCTTGTTCATCACGATAATGGAAATACGGCGGTTGACCGGCGCCTGCGGATCCTCCTGATCAAACAGCACGGAATCACTCAGGCCCACTACCCGGCCGATCTGCTGTTGCCTTACACCACCGGCCACCAGTGCTCTGCGAGCCGTGTTGGCGCGATCCGCTGACAGCTCCCAATTGGTGTAACCAGGGCGGCCACTGAAGGGGGTGGAATCGGTATGGCCGGTAATGCTCAGCTTGTTGTTGACGGTGCTCAGGGTTTTGGCCAGTTCGAACAGGATGTCCTGGGAATAGTACTTGAGCTCGGCACGACCGCTGTCGAACATCGGGCGCTGGGAGCGGTCGACGATCTGTATCCGCAACCCTTCGCTGGTGATATCGATTAACAGCTGGTCCTTGAACTCCTGCAAGGTTTCATTCTGCTCTATCCGGTCTTTCAGGTCCTGAAATAACTCCTCCATCTGCTGCTGTTCCAGAGTCTGGGCCAGCTCTTCAACCACCTGGTCTTCAATCTGGATGTCGCTGCGCTCGACATCCTCGCTGCTTTCGTTGATAACAGACGCACTGCCCTCAAGGTCCACCGGGTTCGGAGATCCGCCCTCGGTAAACCCGACCGGGTCTCTGAAATAACCCTCAACCGCAAGCTTCTGTTCCGGAGTGGCCGTGGCGGTCAGCCATAACACGAGGAAGAAAGCCATCATGGCGGTAGCAAAATCGGCAAAAGCCACTTTCCATGACCCGCCGTGATGCCCTGCGGCAACTACCTTTTTTCGTTTTACAATGATTGGCTGGTCTTCCAAGAAACTGCTCCCGACGGCTCTTGCTCAGCTTATTTCGAACGCACGTGGTCGTTCAGTTCCTGGAACCCCGGCCGCTTGTCTGACGGCAACGCCTTGCGGCCAAACTCGATGGCCATTTGCGGTGCCTGGCCAGAAACGGTCGCCACAATCGCAGATTTCACACACTCATACGCCTTGAGCTCATACCGGGCGGAATGTTCCATGGCAATAGAGGTGGGCCCGACGAAGCCATAACCCATCCAGATACCCAGGAACGTACCCACCAGAGCCGCTGCCACGCTGAGCCCGATCTTTTCAGGCCCCTCGCTGAGAAAGTTCATGGTGATAACGATGCCCAGCACCGCCGCCACAATCCCCAGGCCCGGCAGTGCATCGGCTATCTTGTTGACGGCATGAGCCGGCTCATCCAGCTCGTGCTTACGACTGTCGATCTCGTTCTCCATCATGCCTTCCAGCTCATGGGTGGCCATGTTCCCGGAACTGATGATCCGCAGGTAGTCCGTCATGAAGGCAAGCAGGTACTTGGATTTCATGATGGCGGGGTAGCGGGTAAAAATCTGGCTTTCCTGAGGATTGTCGATGTCCTCTTCAATGGCCATCACGCCCTGCTTCCGGGATTTGTCAAAAACCTCATACATCAGGCTCAGCAGGTCCATGTAATAGGACTTGTTATAGGGGGAGCCGGTTAACTGGATGAGTACACCCTTGCCGACTTCCTTGATGGTGTGCAATGGGTTTGCAATCACGAATGACCCGACCGCTGCGCCTCCGATAATCAAAATTTCGGTTGGCTGCCACAACACCATGAGATTACCGCCATGGAGAACGTACCCTCCCAGGACGCTTGCAATTACAACAACTGCACCGATTATGAGTAGCATGGAAAGAGAACATACCTTCTGTGATTGTTATCGGGAAACCGAGTCTGCACCCAAGCCGCCATTCCGCCTCGCAGAGATAATAGCAAGCACCGATCAGAACCGCGAAGCTGTGAAACAATTTCTATACACACCGCGCAGTTTGGTAAACTTTGTTTCTTTGAGCGCCAAGGATTCCACCTGATGTACGACAAGCTATTTGTAACGGGCCAGTACGTAGCACCACAACTGAGTATTTCCCGACTGGCCGGCCGCCTCGCAGACAACGAAAGCGTTCCGGCGCTCAAGAACCGTGTCGTAAACTGGTTTATCGGCCGATATGGCGTAGACATGAGCGAGGCACTTGAATCAGAGGCGGACGCCTACCCCAGCTTCAACGCCTTTTTCACCCGTGCGCTCAAGCCGGGGCAGCGGCCCATAGCTGAAGGCGACTCGGTAATCGTCAGCCCTTCGGATGGCACCATAAGCCAACTGGGCCGCATCAACGATGGCAGAGTCTTCCAGGCCAAGGGACAATCCTTTAGCCTTAATGAACTGCTTGGTGGCGACCAGCAGCGCGCAAGCAACTTCACAGACGGCGAGTTTGCGACGATTTACCTTGCCCCGCGGGACTATCACCGGGTTCACATGCCATTGGCGGGCACCCTGCGGGAAATGATCTATGTCCCCGGCAAACTGTTTTCCGTCAATCCGGTCACGGCCGAAAAGGTGCCTAACCTGTTTGCGCGGAATGAACGCGTCGTGTGTATTTTTGACACGGCGGCAGGCCCGATGGCCTTCGTGCTGGTGGGCGCGATGGTTGTCGGCAGTGTCGAAACCACCTGGGCCGGCATTGTGGCCCCGGGTAAACGCCGGGTTGACGTAACCCACTACGACGGACTCAAAACCCCTATACGCTTTGAGAAGGGAGAAGAAATGGGGCGCTTCCGCCTGGGCTCAACCGTTATTATGGTGATGCCCAAAGGTTCGGTTTCATGGAACAGTGGTCAGGTGGCCGGCGGCAGAGTTCGCATGGGAGAAGCGTTTGGAGAACTCACGCCCGGTCAGCAGGAAACGCAATAACCCCCGCGAGGTCATCCAGCCCCAGCTTCAGCATCAGCAAACGATCAAGCCCCAGCGCCACCCCTGAACAGTCCGGCACGCCGGCATCCAGGGCCGCTAGAAATGCCTCATCAACGGGCATTTCGGGCTTGCCGGCGGAACGCCGCGCCTGATTATCCGCCGCGAACCGCCGCTGCTGCTCTTCCTTGTCGGTCAGCTCCCAGTAGCCGTTACAGAGTTCCACCCCCTGCACATACAGTTCGAAACGGTGCGCCTGACGAAAACCGTCCTGCTCGGACACTCTTGCCAGCGCTGCCTGTGATTCCGGATAGCCGATGACGAATACCGGCCCGATTTCAGCCAACGCCGGCTCAACCTGGCAACTCATCAGCAGATCCAGGCAATCATCGCGGGATAAAGACTGTAACCGGGAGGGCTCCATCCACTGCTCGCAGCGAGCCGACAATTCGCTGTCGCTGGCCAGGAACGGGTCAATGCCTGCAAAGCGCAAAAAAACATCCCGGTAACGCATCGTGGCAGGGGCGTCACAGCCCAGCCAACCACATACCAGCTCAGACACTTCGGCCATCAGGTCTGAGTCGGTGAAACCCGGCCGATACCACTCAAGCAGAGAAAACTCGGGGTTGTGCCGTCGCCCGAACTCGCCGTTCCGAAATACGCGCGCCACCTGATAGATGGGCCCCGCACCGGCCGCCAGCAGGCGCTTCATATGATACTCGGGGGATGTCTGCAGCCAGCCGTTCGAAAACCCGGCTACCACGGGGACAGGACTTACCGGCACGCTGTCGATATTGATATCGGTAACGCCGTAACGGCCCAGCACAGGCGTCTCGACTTCCATCACGCCCCGCTGTGCAAAAAAGCCGCGCACCCAGGCCAGCTGGTGTGCGCGGCTTCGGAGAGCAGCGACAGAGGCAGAAGGCTGCCAGGACGATATTGCAGCCACTTCGGAACCCAATCAGCCGCCTTTTACACGGTTGACGTATTCGCCGGAACGGGTGTCCACCTTGAGCACCTCACCGATGGTGATGAACAGCGGCACGTTCACGACAGCGCCGGTTGAGAGGGTTGCCGGCTTGGTGCCACCCTGGGCGGTATCGCCCTTCATACCAGGATCTGTGTCCACCACTTCCAGCTCGACAAAGTTGGGCGGAGTTACAGACAAAGGCGCACCGTTGTAAAGAGTTACGGTGTAAACATCCTGCTCCTTCAACCACTTGAGGGCATCACCAACAGCTTTCGCATCCGCCGGATACTGCTCGAACGAGCCATCGGTTTTCATGAAGTGCCAGAACTCGCCGTCGGTGTAGAGATATTCCATTTCCAGATCAATCACGTCTGCAGCTTCCAGGCTCTCACCGGACTTGAAGGTGCGCTCCCACTGGCGATTGGTCATCAGGTTGCGCAACTTGACCCGGTTAAACGCCTGGCCCTTGCCGGGCTTTACGAATTCGTTCTCGAGAATGATACAGGGGTCGCCGTCCAGCAAAACCTTAAGACCGCCGCGGAATTCGTTGGTAGAATATGAAGCCATGAAATTATCACCTGAAAAGATGCGTATAAAAATTCGAAGGTCGCTATGATACAGCGAACCGCCACCCGTATAGAAGCCCGCCAATCCGATCATGATTCCCGTAGCTGGCAACAGCTATTGTCAGATTCTGTGACAACACCAGAGGAACTGCTCAGGCGGTTAGAGCTTGACCCCGCCATCTGGCTCTCTGGTGCAACGGAAGGCCACCGGCTGTTTCCGCTGCGCGTGCCCGAGCCCTATCTCCGGCGCATCGTTCCGGGGAATCCGGCGGATCCGCTGTTAAGGCAGGTATTGCCACTTTCTGCAGAGACAGACACCAGGTCGGGTTTTGTCCGTGATCCACTACAGGAAAGCGACTCGATGCAGGCTACCGGCCTGATCCGGAAATATCAGAGCCGGGCCCTGCTAATGGTTACCGGGCAATGCGCCATAAACTGTCGTTACTGTTTCCGCCGCCATTTCCCTTATGACGAACACCGACTGTCACCGGAAGACCGGGCCGAGGTACTGGCAACCTTGAGCAAGGACACTCGGGTAAATGAAGTGATTTTCAGCGGGGGTGACCCACTGGTCGCCAATGACCGATTGTTGTCATCCTGGGCCGAATCACTGGCAGGCATTTCCCACATCCGCCGCCTGAGAATCCACACGCGGCTGCCCGTGGTGATTCCCCAGCGTGTCTGCGAATCGCTGTTGGGGTGGATTTCCGAAAGCCGGCTACAGGTTGTCATGGTGATCCATACCAATCATCCGGCCGAGCTGGACAACCACACCCGTGACGCCCTCGAACGCCTGAAGGCCGCCGGCGTCACCCTGCTGAACCAGAGTGTCATTCTGAAAGGCGTTAACGATACCGCAGACGTATTAACCGATCTGAGCGAGCGGCTGTTCGAATGTGGCGTGCTGCCCTATTACCTCCATGCGTTTGACCCAGTGGAAGGTGCCCATCATTTCAGCGTCAGTGACGATAAGGCCCGGGCATTGGTTCGCCAAATGATCGGCGCACTCCCTGGGTTTCTGGTGCCAAAACTTGTCAGAGAACTTCCTGACCGGCCCGGAAAGACGCCCCTGGACCTCTTTGCGTGACACATTTGGCAAAGTGGGCCCAAATTTACTTGTTAAACATTGTCAACTCGTGTTCTTCTCGCTTTTTGTTGTGCGTTTGCTACTTTAAAGTGCTAAGAGAGAAAACAATAAAAAACTGTATTCTTGAGGCTTTTCCAGCGTACGCGCAGGTGCCAGCAATCGTGGCCTGCGGTTCGTGGTGCAAACCGGAGTACCAACCGTGGTCCAGACAATTGGCGTGAACTCATGGAAGGCATGATCCTGAAACCTGATCTCCGTGTTCCTGAACAGAAAACGGCAAGCCTGTCATTTTGCCAGACATCTCCAAAAGCCTTCAGGGATTGGGTCAACCAGTTGCCAATGGCTAATATTGGTGAGGCTTCGCGGCAGCTCTATCACGCCATTATTGAACTGAACCACCTGTTTATCGCCCCACAGCAGCGACTCCAGCTGCTGGAGCTGATTCGCCCGAAAATCCACTTTGTATGCTCGGAACTGTCAAGGCACTACCTGGGCATGGCCATTGCGTTGCCCGAAAAACAGCGCAAAATTGCCAACCTTTCCCAGGCGCTCCAGCTCCACGCAGCCAGCGGCTATAAGCTCTGTGTTCTGGAGTTTCTGGATAATGGCGGGCTGGAAAAGAACCGGAAAACAGTAGCCACAGCGATCCACCGCGCGATCTCGGAGCTGGCCGCGACGATCGTCCGGTCCCACCAGCTGTATTGCCCCAGCCCGGCACAGAGCTGGCTGGAATGTCATCGCCTGTTCCGGTTTGCCCATCGCAATAAACTCAACGGGCTGCCTGTCGACGACGAGACCCTGAGCCACCGCCGCACCAGCACGATAGAAGACAGCTACAAGCGAATTCTGCTACTTGGTTGTGCCCGTCCCAACCAGTTACGACAGGCGGAACTGGCGCTGGCCTACGAACTGTTCGAAAACTGGACCCACCTTGTCTCCTGTGGCCCCGAGGCCGACAACGACAGCCTGTTTGTGGTGAATATGGAGCGAGATACGGCGCCCATCTACCGCAGCCTGCTGGAGCAGAAGCCGGGTAACGACAGTTACAACTTCGACACCCGTGAGCTGTCAGAACACATTACCGAGTCACTGCATGGCCGCCACAAGAAGGATGGCCACACTCCCGCCAGCCTGGAATTGCCGTCCCGAGTCAGTGATACCCTGCTGACCCATCTCAGCCAGGCGCTGGGAATTCTGGCAAAGCGGAATTTTAACCGCATAGCCAGCCAGGGAACCCTGGAGATATGCGTGGGGCTGACAGCCACCCACTTTTATGTGGCTGGCGCCAAGACGTTTAATGAATTTGTCAGTGGGAATCACAACGGCCACCATGAACAGGACAATCAGTTCCTGAGGTCATCACGCCGCAGGGATGACGCCTGGGCAGGCGCTCACGACGCGGGCCCCGGCGACGACCCGATACAGTCCGCGGATACCCCCATCAATTTCCGCAACAGCATTGGCGCCACACCGGATAGCGAACACGACCGCAGGCGCCCGCAGTCTCACCATGCCTTGCTGATCAACACAAGCCCCGGTGGTTACTGCGTCGGCTGGGAAACCAACGTGCCGGCTTCACTGCAGGCCGGAGAAATACTCGGGGTTCGTGAGCAATCTCATCATCCCTGGAGTATTGCCGTGGTACGCTGGATACGTCAGGTTCGGAACCAGGGCACCCAGGTGGGCATCGAGTTGCTGGCACCCAGTGCAGCGCCCTGCGGTGTGAGGCTGATCCAGAAAGTGGGCAACAGCAGTGAATACCTTCGGGGACTGCTGTTGCCGGAAATCAGTGTGGTGAACCAGGCCGCAACCCTGATCACACCGAGGCTGCCGTTTCAATCCGGGAGCCGGATCTCTCTGCTCCACGATGGCCGCGAGGACCAGGGCACGCTTTCCCGCAAGATCTCCGCTACCGGAAGCGTCAGCCAGTTTGAGCTCAAGCTCCAGAATAGTGGAACTGCAACCCTGAGCAACACATCGCCAGAGGCAAGTGCCAGCGAAGATGAATTTGATTCGCTGTGGCCCTCACTCTAAGGTTTGATTTCAGACAATCCAAAGCGTCCAGACCGCCGCCAAGGGTTGTTATTGAACAGTAACCCCTGCATCATTCAGCGTTATTGAAAGGCCCGCTCTATACTTGCTAAAGAGCCGGCACAGCCAACGCGTACCACGAGACACCTGACGAATGCAGAAAAAGAACGCAACCGTACACCTGCTGATCCTTGACCCCTCACAAAACGACGCTGAGACGCTTGTGAGCCTGCTCCGGAACTCTGGCAAGGCCACGCGCGCTCATCGCATCACGTCTGAGGAAGATCTTGAGGAAACCCTGAAGGCAGGGAACTGGGACCTGTTACTGGCACGGGACGACGTGGAACAGGAATTCGGGCCAGACGGCGCGCTGGCTATGATTCGCCGCATGGACAAGGATATCCCGTCCATACTGCTGACCACTGAATTCAACCGCGAACGCACGGTCGCTGTCATGAAAGCCGGGGCCCACGATGCGGTACCCTTTGAGAACACCGATCAACTGGTGTTGGTGGTTAACCGCGAGCT